>JAFRSL010000186.1 GCA_017427625.1 Synergistaceae bacterium
TCCGTGAACAAGCCCGAACAATCCCACGATGTTCTGGTCTGTCTTCACGATGTCGATTTTGACAGTATGACCGCCACCGTCGATGAAGCCTTTGAACGGGTAATCGCCGTTCTTTCCGATTGGTTCCCAGTCTGTGTAGCTTGAGAGGTCGAGGTCTGCCGTCAGCCTGTAGTACTTGCCGACCTTCATCGTGCCGTTGTTGATGTCGTTCCGAACTTTGATGAGCGTCTCAACCGAATCGATTTCCCACGCGGACTCCTCGTCGTAGCCCTCAGTGAGATACCCCGCTTCGCCGTACACCACAGCCAAAGCCCCGCCCGCTGACCATGCCACTAACACGATGGCCAGCATAAACGCGATAATACGCCTCATGATGATAATGCCTCCTCTTATAATAATATTGTGATGTTTACGATGATAAACGATATTTTACCCTATTGCTCCGATAATTCCAATTCGCGGTCAACAATCGCCTGAATCTCCTCGTGGTTGATGACCTCCTTGACCTGCAATACCCCAGCGACCTCGTGAAGTACCTTCTCATGTTCCCTCAGAATATCCGTCGCCTTTTTCTGCGCTTCATTGACGAGCCTCTTAATCTCCGCGTCGATTACCTCAGCCGTTCCCTCGCCGACATCGTTCCTTACCTCCGAATTCCCCGAAAGGTACATCATCGACGGTGATGCGTAGCGTACAGGCCCGAGCTTCTCAGACATTCCGAACTCCGTTACCATTCGGCGGGCTGTCTCCGTTGCGCGCTCAAGGTCATTCGATGCCCCCGTTGAGGCTTCCTTGAAGATGAGAAGTTCCGCTGCCCTTCCGCCGAGCATTACGGCCATTCGTGTGCGAAGTTCCTCCTCAGTGATGAGGTACTTGTCCTCAGTCGGCATGTTGAGGGTGTAACCGAGTGCGCCCTTCGTGGTCGGGATTATGCTGACTTTGTGAACTGGGTCAGAGCCAGGAAGATAGCATGACACTAACGCATGGCCGGACTCGTGGTATGCGACTTTCTTGCGGACTTCGGGGGTCAGCGGAGTCTTCCGCTGTAATCCTGCAACAACGCGCTCGATTGCGAGGTCAAAATCATTCATGGAAACTTTGTCGGCCTTACGTCTTGCGGCGAGGAGCGAGGCTTCGTTGGCGATATTTGCGAGGTCAGCACCAGAGAATCCCGGCGTAACCTTTGCGATTGAACGGAGGCTTATTGCGGGGTCAAGGGGAAGATTCTTCGTGTGAATCTTGAGGATTTCCTCGCGCCCTTCCTCCGTCGGCAAAACTACCTGAATCTGTCTGTCGAAACGTCCAGGCCTCATCAATGCCTGGTCAAGAATCTCCGGCCTGTTGGTCGCGCCCATGATTACGACTCCGTTGTTCTGCTCGAAGCCGTCCATTTCCGCGAGAAGCTGATTGAGTGTTGCTTCCTGCTCGGAATTGCTGTTGAAGTTCCTCATTCTCGACTGGCCTATTGCGTCAATCTCATCGACGAAAATTATGCAGGGGGCTTTCTTCTTTGCCTGCTCGAAAAGGTCCCTCACCCTTGCCGCGCCGACACCAACAAACATTTCAACGAAGCTCGATCCCGTAATGAAGAAGAACGGAACGCCAGCCTCGCCCGCACATGCCTTAGCGAGAAGAGTCTTTCCTGTACCGGGAGGGCCTACGAGGAGTACGCCCCGTGGTAATTTTGCGCCGAATTTGTCGAAGCGTTTGGGTTCTTTGAGGAAGTCGATGATCTCACGGAGTTCAACCTCAGCCTCGCCCGCACCGCCGATGTCGCTGAAGTGTACCCCGCTCATCTCGCCCTGAAGCTCTTTTGCCCTGCTCCGCCCGAACGTGAATATGCTTCCTCCGCCGCCGCGCATGTTGTTGAAGATGAAGTACCAGATTATTATCAGCGGAAGCATCGGGAGGAGTATGCCCATGAGTAGGTCTATCAGTCCGTCTCTCTGAGCGATCCCGCCGAATTTTATGTCAGCACTTGCAAGCCTCTCGATCAAGTACGGGTCAAGAAGTTTCACCGCGCTCTTGACGTTGCCCTGCTGCTTTGTGCGCTTGGGGTTCAGAATTTTCCCGTCGACTATGGGGCGTTTGTCGGGGCTTACGTCTTCCTTGAGGGCGTAAATGATTCGTGAGTCCGAGATGTCAACGTTCTCGATTTTTCCGTCGTTTAGGTCGGCAAGAAACTCGCTGTACGGGACTTCAGTTTTGCCCTCAGTGTAAGGCTTGTAAACGTACTCCGAGAAAAGCCACGCGACTATCAAGGCCACGAGGAAATACCATGCTGAAAATTTTTGTCCTTTGTTCATGTGTGAAAGTCTCCTGTGATTTTGAGATTAAAGTCTTGCGCTTCTCAATAACGCTCTACCGCCTTCGTTGCGTCTTGTCCTGTTTCTGAGGCGGTCAAACTCATCTGAAATATTCTCTCTTTCTGACTGGCTCAAAGGCATAACGTCAAGAAAATCATTCACCTTTTTTTCGAGGTCGTCAATTTCCTTAGTGCCCGGAGGGATCGTCCTTCCAATATTTTTGAGGCTTGATATAGCTGTGTCGGCAATGAGTACGGCCATGTCGTGAAGCTCCTTGCTGTCATCGTCAGAAGATGACGAGGGAGTTTTGTCGGCCTTGACTCTTGTCGCAAAACACAGGAATCCAACACTGACCGAGAGCCAAGCCGCGCCCCAGTCGATTTTGCCCTCGCTGAACATGTAGCCCGCGAAGATTGCCGTAATAATTCCCGCGCAGAAAAGCACCCAGCGTAAAATTCTGTCTAGCGTCATAATATGATCTTCCTGAGTTCCTCACATGCAGAATGTAAATCGTCGTTCACAATAATGTAGTCATACTCATCTTTAAGCGCGAGTTCTTTCAATGCGTTTTCGAGGCGGACGTTGAGGCTTTCCTGAGCTTCAGTTCCGCGACCTCTGAGTCTTCGTTCCAATACTTCAACGCTCGGCGGTGCGACGAAAATCAGAACGGCATCGGGCATTTTCTCCCTCACCTGCAACGCCCCCTGAACGTCAATCTCAAGAAGCACATCATGGCCGGCCTCAAGCTCCCTCACGACATCGGCCTTGAGTGTGCCGTAGTAGTCCTCATGAACGTGGGCATATTCCAGGAACAAGCCCTGTGATATGTCCTCACGGAATTTCTCGCGCGAAATGAACCTGTATTCAACGCCGTCGGTCTCACCGTCTCTGGGTTTACGTGTGGTGCATGAGATTGAATACTTCAGGTTAGGCGCGTCATTGAGAGCGTTCTCCCTGAGAGTACCTTTTCCGACACCGCTGGGCCCTGAAAGTACGAATAATCTTCCTGTCTTCATCATTCTATGTTCTGAATCTGCTCCCTCATTCTCTCGATACATGTCTTTGCCTCAACGACTCCCCATCTGAACTCGGTATCATTGACCTTGCTTCCCATAGTGTTAATCTCCCTGTTCATCTCCTGAATCAGAAAGTCGAGTTTCTTCCCGCAAGATGACTCGTCCATTACCTGACGGAATTTCCCAGTGTGAGCCTCAAGCCTTGCGGTCTCCTCCGAAACGTCCCATTTGTCCGACATCAATGCAACTTC
The DNA here is from genome assembly GCA_017427625.1 of Synergistaceae bacterium. GTDB lineage: Bacteria > Synergistota > Synergistia > Synergistales > Aminobacteriaceae > JAFUXM01. The sequence continues at coordinate 3,574 of JAFRSL010000186.1, forward strand.
CTGCGCGATTCTAGCCTCGTCAATATCGAGGTCATAATGTTCCATGACGCTCTCAATTCGAGTCCTGAGACTTTCAAGGGCCTCCGAGTTTGCGATGATCCAGCGTCCTTTGAGGGAGTCTATTATCTCCTCAAGTTTTGCGAGGTCAGCTTCGACTTTTGCCCTCAGCTTCTCGCCCTCAGTCTTCTTCATCTCCATTAGCGCGGCCACAGCGTCGAGTGTCAGTTTGTCCCAGATTTCGGGATTCTCGGAGGCTGCTTCCTCAGCGACATTGCTGGAATCATCGAGGACACCCGGCAACGCCAGGAAAGATGTTATATCGTTCGTAACTTCGAGGTTGTTGCGTTTTGCGATTCTTCGGACTTGATTAACGAGGCCCATCAATCCGTCATTGTCGAGGAGTGGAATTTTTGCGCCGGGATTCCACGTTATCTCCGCCGAAAGTTTGACCTTACCGCGCGTTATATTGCTCCTGAGAATGGCTGCTATCCTGTTTTCGAGGGAGAATAATTCTCGCGGAAGCCTGACGCTGAAATCCTGATACTTGTGGTTGACGGAGGTAATCTCAAACTTCACTGTCCCCCATTCAAACTCGTATGACTTGCTCCCGAATCCTGTCATGCTTATGAACATAGTTATTCCCCCGCCTCTAATTCCTTTATGGCTTTTGTGAGACTGTCCATGATGATCTTCCGGCCTTCCTTGCTGCTGTAGACTTCATCGCTGAATCTCAAGGGCTTCCCGAAAGTTATACGGAGCTTCGAGGGTTTCACGAACGCTGAACCTGGAGGCATCGCCTTGAACGAGCCGTGAATGAATACAGGAAGTATCGGGGCGTGTTCATGCGCGGCAATGAGTGCGACTCCTGCTTCGAGCGGCTGAAGTTTCCCGTCGAGAGTCCTTCCTCCTTCCGGGAAAATCAGAACGTCGCTTCCCTCCTGATAGAGCTTCATGAAACCTTTTAACGCTCCTGCGGCTGACGCGTTGCTTGAACGTGAGACCGGGACAGCACCCAATGCCCTTATGCAAGTTCCGAGAAACCAGCCTGTGAAAAGTTCTTCCTTTGCGAGATAGCGCAGAGTTCGAGGGAAAAAGCACCCTACAATGAGCGGATCGAGATTGCTTGCATGGTTGCAGGCGACGATGAATTTCTCGTTCGGGCTGAGTTTTTCGAGCCATTTTGACGAGCATCTGTTGTAGATTATGAGAAGTATCTTGAAGAAGTTTTTGACGATTGTGTAGAATATCCTATTCTGTTTCATCGGGTAATTTTTCTCTCACTTTGCAAAGTATGAATTTCACGGCCTCATCTTCGGTCATGTCTGATGTGTCTACGAATATTGCTCCTTCCGGAATTGTTAGCGGTGAGACTTCGCGGGTTGAATCGTTCTTGTCTCGCTCAATTATGGCCTTCAATATCTCGCCATAATCGGCGGGCTTTCCCTTTGCGATGCGTTCTGTGTAACGTCGTTTTGCTCTTGCCTCGGGGCTTGCGGTGAGGAAGAATTTTGCCATTGCCTCCGGGAAAACTACGCTTCCGACATCACGGCCTTCCGCGACAATCGAGCCGTGTTTCTCCTGTTCCTTCTGGAGGGATAACAGGGCTTTCCTCACGGACGGGACAGCAGAATACATCGACGCTAATTCATCGACCATAGGAGTACGAATCTCGCCTGTAACGTCGAAATCATTAACGAGGACTTCCTTTCCGCGAAGCTCAATCTTAATCTTGCTGAGAGCCTCGCGCATTATGTAGTCGTCAACAGCCCTGACTTCAGACTCGTACAATATCAGCGCAATGGCACGGTAAATTGCTCCGGTGTCGAGGTAATTTATCCCAAGCTCCCGCGCGACAGCCTTAGCAACCGAGCTTTTCCCTGCACCGGCAGGGCCGTCTATAGTGATTACGTATGACATTTCTCGCTATAGTCCGGCCATGTCGCCCATATCTCCGGCAACGCTTCCCGCAAAGTCAATCATTTCCGAGAGAAGACCGTCGAAGTTCGTGATCCCGAGTCTCTCTATCGGTTCGGGGAACATGTACGCCTGCAAACCGTCAGCACCGAGTCCGATTCCCAGCATAAGGCATATCGCGTTCGCTGTCGTTACAACGTCGAGCAAAGGCTGATACTGGGATAAATTTTCGGGCAGCTCATTGGGCTTGTGATGATACGCGATCGGTACGCTGTAAGACGGAGGCATTGCCCACTTCTCGACAAGAATTTCGCCTATTGCCGCGTGGTCAAAACCCAGAACTTTCGTCTCAGCTTCGGTGAATGGTATGTGCTTCTCCTCAACCATCTTGACGATTATCCCGTAACCGAATCTCACGTAGTCATTCAGGATTACTTTGCCGATGTCATGAAGAAGTCCGCCGACGTAAGCGTCCTCAGTGCTGACCTTCCCTGTGAGTCCCGCGAGATGCCTCGAAGTGTACGCAACCATCAGCGAGTGCCGCCAAAGTTCCCCGCGATCCAGCGCGTAACCTGTCAATCCCTTGTCCATCGCCGAGTAGACTGTAGCCGCAAGTATGATGTTGCTGACTGACTTGTAGCCCAGAAGAGCGATTGCCTCCGCAATATTGGAGATGCTTCTGCTTGCACCATAGGCCGCTGAGTTAGCGAGCTTGAGAATACGCAACACAAGCCCTTCATCGCGTGAGAGACTCTGAGCAACGTCCGCTGCATTGCTTTCGGGGTCATTCAGTTTTCTCATAGTCTCAAGTACGAACTGGGGAAAGGATTTTATATTCTGCATGTTGCTTATTATTCTGGTTTTTATAAGCTCCCTCGATTTCTCATCAATTTCACTCACGGACTAAACCCCCTTTTTGTATGGTGTAAAAATCAAACTATACCGCCATTAAATATTTTAGTGTAGAGTTCGGAAAATGACAAACTCACGAACTCACCGCTTCCCAAATTTTCGAGCCTCATCTTCCCGATTTTCCTCCGTATCAGCTTCTCAACCCTGAAGCCCGCGCTCTTTGCCATCAGTCTGACCTCCCTTTTCAGGCCCTCGACGATCACAATACTGACCCATTGATTCGCAGGTTCTCTTTCCATCACATTGATACTTATCGGCTTAACGTGTCGGCCTTCCTCAATCTCGAATCCTTTTCGCCAGCGTTCAATCTGTTTCGCGTTAATCGGAATATTGAGAAGTGCCTCGTACTCTTTGCGGATTTCCTTCGAGGGGTGAAGAATGCTCTGTGTGAACTGGCCGTCATTCGTGAGGATTAGGAGACCTTCTGACTCACGGTCGAGTCTTCCGACAGGGTAGAGCCTCTCTTCATGGCCGCGAATAAGGTCAACAACAACAGGATCATACTTGTCGCTTGCGGCGCAGACGTAACCTGCGGGCTTATTGATGACGTAGTAGACATGCTGGGAAATTTTCAGCGGCTTACGGTCGAGTGTAACAGTGTCATTCTCAGTGTCAACGTCAAAGAAGGGCGCGAGAACTATTTTGCCGTTCACCTGCACCCTTCCGCTAAGGATTATTGTCTCGGATTTGCGCCTCGATGCCGCTCCGCACGATGACAAGTAAGCGTTCAATCTCATGTTGATTCCTCCTCTGTGTCGATTTCTTCAGGTGCTGGAATGTCAGCAATCTCATTTATCCCGAAAACTTCAAGGAATTTCACCGTCGTAACATAAAGCAATGACGGACGGCCTTCCTTTTTGCGCCCCGCTGTCCTGACGAGTCCAAGCTCCAATAATTTTGCGAGAGGGCTTCCTGAATTTACCCCGCGAATTTCGTCAATTTCGCTGCGAGTTACGGGCTGCTTAGAGGCGATTACTGCGGCGGTCTCGATTGCTGCTCTGCTTAGACGGACGCGCTTCTTCCCTGCGTTGTCGCGGAAGTTTCCGACGGTCTCAGAAAGCTCCGGGCGCGTCTCAATCACCCAGTCCCCCGCGATGTTCCTCAAGTACACCCCGTGATTCTCACCGTCAAGGACTCCGGCAAGTTCCGAGAGTGCATTCTTTAATTCACGGCCTGAAACTCCGAGTGCCTCCCTTAGTTCGCGCTCTGTTACGGGCGACGGCGAGACGAACAGGAGAGCTTCAACCTTTCGGGCTAATTCTGACATCTGCGAATAATTCATCTTGCTCAATCCTAGCCTTCCCCA
>JAFRSL010000187.1 GCA_017427625.1 Synergistaceae bacterium
CGAGGGCAAAAGGTCATTGCTCGGCCAGTTCGTGAAAGTAAGAATCACTGAGGCTGAGGCGTGGTGCCTACACGGCGAATTAGTCTGAGAATGTAATCGATATCGAGGCATTCAGACAAAGTTCGAGCCATTATGTCGAAAGTTTCGGTGAGTGTGTCAAAAGTTTCATGCTCACCGTAATTTTTTTGCTGACGTACAACGATTAGGCTGTCTTCTTCCGGAAGGTTCATGTCCTTAATGAGAGGCACAACGCCGACGACCTTTACGCCCGTGTAATCCTCCGTCCATTTCACAGCGTCCTCAAAGAGCGCAATATCACCGCGAAACATGTTGAAGATTATGCCTTTCACGCGCTCACGGTCATTGCCTACGAGTTCGAGAGTCCCCACGACCGACGCAAGGGAGCCTCCTCTGTCAACGTCAGCAACAAGAATCACAGGTACGTCTGCTTCACGTGCAATTCTCATGTTGACGATCTCGGTTGAATTTAGGTTGACTTCCGCCGGGCTTCCAGCACCCTCGATGATCACGGCCTCGAAACTTTCCCCGATGTGCGCGAGTGCCTGACGTACTGCCTCGATGCCTGTGGTCTGCGTGAAATGTCGATAGCCTTCTGTTGTGTCTGCGAATTTCCGGCCATTGAGGATTATTTCTGATGACTGGTCATGACATGGCTTGAGGAGAATGGGGTTCATGAAGACTTCGGGAACTAGCCGGGCTGCTTGTGCTTGGAGGGCTTGGGCAACGGCGATTTCGAGTCCGTCATGAGTTGTGAATGAGTTGCTGCTCATGTTCTGGGACTTGAACGGACAGACGCGAAGCCCCATATCATTGAGTAGCCTGCATAATCCTGTAACGATGAAGCTTTTTCCCGAACCGCTTGATGTACCTTGAATCATTATGCCGTTCATTAGCGTTTCCCCTCCGTGATGAAAGACGTATAACTTCGCACCTGTTCCTTTTTAAGTTCCCAGAATGTAGCCTGTACTGTTTCGCCGCGCCTTGACCACCTGTTGTTGAACTGAGTTATGTCAAATACGCGCTCCCAATTCTTTGCGAGAAATTTCTTCTGTTCTTCGGAATTTAGAGAGGCATAAAATTTTTCGAGTTCATTATTTTCCTGTTCTGTATCAGAGAGAAGGCAATTATTCAGAATGATACCTGCCCAGCCTTCATAGTCGGACAAAAGCACATCACTGTCAGGAATATCAATCTCAAGCCTGTAGAATTTATCGCCCTTCTGTCCCCACCACCATCGAATCCCGCGCAAATCAGGACGTTTCTTCGTGATGCTCCATCTGTACCACGCCCAGACAGGATAGTTCACGCCTTCAGGTGGAGGACCGATGCGCTTCTTCATCTGGAATACAAGCCATTCATATTGAGCCTCCGCAAAGTCCAGCATACATGTTCTCTTCGGACTGCAACGGTAATGCCCTCTCGTATATATCAGCTTGAAGACAGTATCAGGCTGTATTGTCCACAGTATCATTCTCATTCTCCCTTCATGCCCGAAATCAGCATATTATTCTCCTCCGGCCTCCTTGTTGCAACCCGTACATACTTCCCCTCAAGACCTGCGAAATTTCTCGTGTGCCTGACAGCGATTCCCCTCGTCAGCAAACGCCGTATAACCTCCATGTCATCGTCAACCCTCACAAGAAAATAATGAACGTCCGAGTCAACAACATCAAATCCTGCCTCCCTCAATCCGGCCATGAGTATGGGAGTATTCACACGGTAAAAATCCCGTGTCCTCGCTAAAAATTCCCCGTCAGCAAGAAATTTCAATGCCAACTCTTGAGCAAAAGCATTAACGTTCCATGAAGGCATGCGAGATTTCAGCGCGTCAATAATATTCTCGTCAGCAATAACGTAGCCTACTCTCGCGCCCGAGAGGTGAAATATTTTCGTGAGTGAGCGGAGGATTACAGCGTTCGGGAAATCGCAGAGCCTTTCAGGTTCATAATGCCTCAGGAAATCTATATATGCCTCGTCAATGATGAATGTTGTGCGGGGATTGCCGGCGATTATTTGCGACAAGTCAGGAATGAAACGGCCCGTAGGATTGTTGGGATTGCAGATTATTACATGGCCGAAAGTTCCAGCGTCGTCTAGCGTGGATATGTCCCTTGCGTTCGTGAATGCCCGCGAATATTCCGTGTAACATGGCTGAAGTATTGCAGTGTCATCGCCAAATAGCCCCGCAAGAAGGAAGATCGCCTGATTGATGCCGTTCACGAAGAGTATCCGGGACATCGGGACGTTCTCACGGGCTGAAATGATTTCGCGCAAAGCTGTGCATTCTGGGTCAGGGTAACTCGATGCAAGTCTCTTAATATCAAGGCTAATATCCGGCCATGAAAGAATGTTGGTGTTCGTGCTGAAGTCGAGAATCTTTTCGGGAACTGGTATGTTGAAAGCCCGGTATAGATTTTCGGGATTGGCTCCATGAATCGTGATTGTATTCATCAAAAACCGGGACTCATGAGCAACTTTAATCAGGCTTCCGAAATACCCCAGCAATCGCCGTTACAGACTTCACAGGCGACATCATCATCGAGCGCGTAACACCGAGTCCGATTCTCTTTGTGGCATTCAAAATCGTGATAATGTCCTCCGTAACTTCCATCTTGAGATCACCATAGCCCGGACTGAAACGGTGAGTCAATCTCTCGCCCTCATGCAATGACGGAGCAATCTCGCTCTTCATGAACTGGTCGATGTATGCGTCAATTCTGACCGAAGCGCAAGCATCAAGAGCAATCCCGTCAAGCATGTTCCTGTTCTGCGCGATCGTGATCTGCCTGTCCGTCTCATGCCCCAGCGTCGCCGCGAGCAATATGCAGTCATTGCCCCTCGAAGTAAGCCTCGCTATGTCATTGCTGTAGATGTACGCGCCCTCAAGTTCGAGGCCTCCGTCAAAATGAATGACGTGAAACCTTCCCCAAACGCATCGCGGCGTGACATAGCCCTCAAGCCTCCCGAAAGCCTCGATGACTGTACGCACTAACTCGTCATTCCGGCCCTCAGGAGGCACTCGCATATATCGCAGGGCATCGGTGATCTGTTTGTCAGTCGGCGTGAACTTCATAACGCTTCGTGTAAAGCACTGATCTTATTCCGGAATCAATCCTCCTAACAGTGTCAGCCTGGTTCATCGTGTAAAGGTGAATACCCTCAACTCCCCGTGCAAGAAGGTCAATGATCTGCTCGGTAGCGTAGGCAATCCCGGCCTCTTTGACAGCTCCCTGATTGTGTCCGTAAGCATTCACGAAACGGCGAACCCTCTCAGGGACAGACGCACCGCACATCTCGACGACCTTGCTGATTTGTGCTGCTGAAGTTATCGGCATTACCCCCGCGATTATGGGCTGAGTTATCCCCATTGAACGAGCGCGCTCACACCATGACCAGAATATATCGTTGTCGAAGAACAGCTGTGAGATTAGCCCTTTCACTCCGAGCTTGCATTTCTCACGGAGGTAGTACAGATCATCGTCAACCGAATTTGCCTCCGGGTGTTTTTCGGGGTAGCAGGCCGCGAAGATGTCAAAGTCATCGCCGTATTCCTCATGAATGAATGAAATCAGCTCCGATGCGTGGTGAAAGTCGCCAAGTTCAGCCCCTGCCGGCAAGTCGCCTCTGAGTGCGAGGACATTGCGGACGTTGTTGGCCTTTAGTTCGTCGAGAATGGCCTTGAGTTCGGCGCGTGTTGTTCCTACGCATGTGAGGTGTGCGACTCCGCACGTGTTGTAACGGTTCTGAATGCCCGACGTGATTTCGACGGTGTTGTCGCGGCTTGAGCCACCTGCACCGTATGTTACGCTGATCAAGTCGGGGTTGAAGCTGACGAGGCTGTCTATTACCCCGTAAGTTCCCTCAGTGCTTTTGTTGCCCTTTGGCGGAAAAATCTCGAACGTGTAGCTCGGTGCGAGCTTGTCGAAAAAGTTATCCATGAATTATTTTGCTCTCCTTGTTTGTGATAAAAGCCAATTTCTGGCGGTCTCAGCTTTATACGCATAATCGAACGATGTCATATGCTCGGAATATTCCCCTTCAGCCGAATCCGGGAGTGTCGTCCCTTTCTTGAACATGACGAAATTCACGGGCTGATATTTTATGAGACGGACATCGAGCTTCTTTGCGTCTACGTTCTTCTCAACGGTGAAATTCTCTCCATCACTCCTGAACATTTCGATAACCTCATTCATTCCTGCGGACGCTTTAGGGTCTCCGGCTGAAGCGATATACACGAACTTCTGCGTCAGTAATCCTTTCAGCGCGTTGATGTCCCACTGGCCGGAGACGAACATTGAGGCCGTTAGGAGTTCGGGATACCTTGCGGCAAGAACGAGCCACGTCATACAGCCCATCGACTGACCCGTCGCATATACGCGCGATTCGTCAACGCTGTAATTCTTCACTGCCCATTTAACAAACCTCGCTGTAAGTTCGACGTATGCGCTCTCGACAAAACCGTTGTGATCGTCAAGAACAATCTCAGGATATGCCGGAACGATGACGATGCAATCATTCTTGCACCAAACAAGCCCGCCAAGTCCCTGAGTGAGCGAGAACTGAGGCTCTTTTCCCGCCGAACTTCCATCAGCAATGAAGAATACGACAGGGAATTTCCCGCCCTCAGAATATCCGTCAGGAAGGTAAACGCTGTAGGGCAGTTCGAGTCCTGTAACGTCATCGCTGTATTTGCTGAGTGTGAATTTTGGGACGTATTGAGCGATTAGGGACTGCAATTCTTTGTCGCCTGACTTGTCTGCGTGAAAGAGATTTGTGCGCTCGTTCTTGCCTGAATGGAAATTTTCGTCAGCACTTGAAGCGTAACACACCGACGCTATCATGAGCATTAACGCTGCGAGTACGAGCCTCCTCATTGCTTTACTCCGTCCTTTCTGTCCTCCTCCCACGTAATGAAGGAGTGGTAATACTTCTCGTCGTTGTCATCGAGGCCGCGCGTTATCTCGGTAACGTGAATGTGCGAGGCTTTGACCTTTTCGAGAACGTAATCGACCGCTATCATCGGTTCAGTGTGTGCGCCGCATGTGTAAATGTCCAACGCCATGTAGTTGACTTCGGGCCATGTGTGGCAGGACAGGTGCGACTCGCTGATCACGACGACTCCGCTTACGCCGTTTGGCGGGAACTTGTTGAACGACACCGACCAGACCTGAGCATGTGCGCGGTTGGCGGCTTCAACGAGAATGTCTTGGAGCTTGGAAACGTTGGTGATGGTGTCATCACAGCCGGAAACTTCAACGATATAGTGAACACCTTTTGGGGACAATTTAGAATCTCAGCCTCCCGAAGAAAGATATATTAGTTAAGTGAAGATTTTATCATAACTCCGTGAGAAATAGAGTATAATAGCCACGAAATATAGTGTCAGGGGGAAATCATGGAATTAACGAGAATTTTCAGAGAGGAAGCCGAATAATGCCGACAATTAGTTTGTTTTTCGGAATACTAATCAAAAATGTACTGGCGTGATAATGACAAACACAAGATGCCTCACATGCACGCTTTTTACGGCGAATATGAAGCAGTCTTCACGCTGGACGGAGAAATTTTGTCGGGCGATTTCCCAAAGAAACAGGCGGCTCTCGTCAAGGCATAGGCTTTGCTTCACGAAGAAGACTTAAACGCAGACTGGACGCTGGCCATGAACGGTGAGGAAACTTTCCGCATTGACCCGTTGCGTTAGGAGGGAAAATTCATGCTTCACGGAAAAGAAGAAATGTTACCGCGTGTATCATCTGTCGAAACTCATTCAGATTACAGCATGACAATCACATTCAAGAACGGCGAACGGAGGCTTTTCGACGCTTCCCCCTTGCTGAGTTTGCCAATGTACAGGAATCTCGGAAAAGTCTTCTCGTCGGCTAGAGTCGAATACGGGACTGTCGTTTGGCCTCAGGATATGGACATAAGCCCCGACACTTTATATCTCAGAGGAACAAAAATATAATGTTCGGCAAAAATTCATACATATTACACTTGATAAATGAGAACAAATCCGCACATAAGGACTTCGGACAAGGCTAACTATTCCCTAAAATCATTCAACCCATCAATCACTCTCCCGGCATTCCTGCACTGGGTCAAAATCGGCTTCTGGAATGACGGTACAGGCCTCTTGTGATAATTATCCCCCTGTGCCACGCGCAAATCAGCGGGCGCGGTTATCCGTGTCTGATCACAAAATCTCACAGGAGGAATGATAATCATGAAGTCATAAATTATCTCAGGTCTTCTCGTTCTTGCACTGTCGGCCGGAACATTGCTGACAGGATTCGCAGGAACAGCGCGCGCTCAAGAGCCTCCCGCCATCGAGGACACCTACACCATTGACGGCGTCACCTACTACAACATCAACTCCGCCAACTTCGACAGCCCCAAGAAGTTCTACGAGGACGTGTTTAAGGCAAAGCACAGCTCCCTCGGAGACCGCTCGCTGGCCGAGCTGTGGATGCTGACAGCCGTGGGCGTGGAAAGGGGAGAGCGAACTCTCTCAATGAATGGTATGTCTTCCGTGCTGGACTGTGCTAAAGAAGTCGCCCTAAAGGGGCAGTACGGGTCGGGCAACGATTACGAGGGCAACGATTACGAGTACACGGCTCCGAAGTGGGACAACGATGAATATGTGGAGACGACCCTGCGTGTCAAGGGATCTATACGTGAGTTTGCCTTGAGAGTGCGCTTCTCGGACTTCAGAGTCGGCGTGATCCTGCCGGGAGACGTGGGGCACTACGTCTCGACGTTCAGTGAGCCCGACACGCCGAGTGGCAGATATATCGCGATACTGACGAACGACACCGGCGTGGCAGAACCCTATAGCAAGACCCTGTCGAAAACTATTACCGCGAGCCTCACGAGCACGATCAACCACTCCTTTGCCTACGGCTTTACGGAAGGGGTAAAGGTTACAGTCGGGACAGAAGGAACCGCCGGAATCGTCGCCTTCAAACTTTCCAGCGAGCTGTCCTTCTCGGCCTCCCAGACCATTTCGGACGGGTGGTCGAAATCGGAATCAACAACGACCAGCAAGACCGAGAGCGACACTGTCTCTGCCAATTTACCGCCCTACACCACCGCGATATTGAGGCAGAGAGAGACCAAGTCCACCGTCACCACGAAATACAACTGCCCCGTCATGCTCTCGTACAAGGTAGCAATCAATATTAAGCTGAATGGCCGCACCTACGCCTATTCCTTCGGTCCAAAAGCTAGGGAGGACCTCAAGCAGCGCGCGCTTGTCGATGTCGATTACGACCCAGAGGGCATCAAATGGGAGACAGTCCTCTCGGACAAGTCCTTCAAGGCGTGGAAGGAGTTCAAGTATGCCGTGGAGATGATCTCCACCCACGCGCCCATGTCCTCTACCGGCGCGAAGATGGTTTACGAGGATAGAGTTGTTAACAACGAAATCACCGGCATGACGGCTCTCTATCCGCTGAGCTACGTCTCGCTGGGCATACCAAACGTCTGGTTCATCACCCAGAATAAGGACATGACAGTGGCCAACATGCCAATCACGGCGTACTCCTACACCAACTACCTGCCCGTCGGGGGCTACAACAGCCTCGGCGGGGCGTACTACGGCTTCAACGTGGGCTACGGCCAGTGGCGCGTCGTGGACGAGGCCGGGAATGAGCTGTCCGGGGACGCTGCCCCCGTCGTGCTGGAGAAGACTGCCGGCGGCTTGAAGTACACGGCGGTAAGGCCGGGTAGCTGTTTCTTAAGGTATTTCATCGACGAGAACACCTATCCCATCAGCCCAGGCGCGAACTCCTATATCAAAAATTCCGACCTTGGCAGAACCGCCCAGATGAAGATCAATGTCATGGGCGAGAAGGTGGACTACCAGATCGACGGGGAGTACAACGGCATCGTGAGCGCGGATCCGGAGAGCATAGAGGGCGACGAGAAACTTGAGGTTCACGCCTACAACTCCTACGATATCGAGGTGGCTGCTCCCTATTACTGGGAGGCACGGGAGTTGAATGGCATTACCATGACAACCGACGGAATGGTGTCCTTTACCGAAGGCGGAACATTCCACGTGCGGGTTCACAATAACGCCGACGGAAATAACTATTCCAGCTGGAAAGAGATCAAAGTCACGGCGTTGGGCGATGACTATGTTGAGGAGGACATACCCATTGTACGCACTGAGTTCGCGGACGGCGACACGCAACTTGTCATCACCGGGCGTTTCATAGGCGGGGTGAACGTCAGTGAGTACATCGAGGGCGAGGGCAAATTCCATGTGGAAACCCACACTAGCAGCGGGCAGGAGACGGCTGTCAAGTACACGTGGGAGGCACAGGAGACCGGGAAGGGCATAACGATTGACGAGAACGGCCGAGTGTCCTTCGACAACTCCGGTGTTTACCATGTGCGGCTAAGGAGCGAGAAGGCCGCTAACGCAGATGACAGCGATGCGATTACTTCCGAATGGCTGGAGATATGGGTAAACGAGAAAGCCACGGCACGGCTTTTGCAGGCTCCTTCAGCACCCGGCAACTACTCTAACGGAAAGACGCAGGCTCTTCTGAATGACGACGCACGTTATGAGGGCGGAGTGAGAATGTTCTATGGCCTAAGTTCGGACGACGTAACGCCGGCGAAAGAGTACAGCTCGTTCATTCCGGAGGCATCCGCGTCAGGGACATATTACGTCTGGTGCATGGTGCAGGGCGATGAGAACCACAATGATTCGGCCCCCGTGTGTGTAATCGCGACTATCGCTGGAGATTTCGTGCCAGACCTAGAGCCTGATCCAGACCCAGCCCCCGATCCAGACCCCAAACCAAACCCAGAGCAAGAGCCAGACCCAGACCCAGACCCAGAACCTGAGCCTGCGTCTGTTCTGGGTGTAGGCAGTGCAAGCGGAGGCTGTGATGCTGGATTCTCGGTGTTAGGATTGGGATTGATGCTGTCGGCTGTAATCATGAAGAGAAGAACGCACTAACCTTTTCGGAAGAATCCCTGTAACCTTTCGAGGCTGCGGGGATTTCATAACGCCTAGTAGTCGCTCGGAAATTCACCTTCCTTGTCATCAACACTTTCAC
>JAFRSL010000188.1 GCA_017427625.1 Synergistaceae bacterium
ATAACCGCGCCTCACTGTAGCAACGTCCCGGAGCCTCGTCAGATTCCCGCCCGAACTCCCTATCACCAGGTCAGCGATGTCATCAACTGAGAGAATCGCGCTCGTCGGTGAAATTCGTATGTACCTGTCGCCTAGCGTGATGTTTCCGAGAGCCGAGAGTGTGTTCTGCTGAGTGAGTGCCGCAAATACCATGAGGGGGGAAAGCCCTGACGCTGACATTCTGCTTGCTGAGAACTCAATGTAGACCGCTTCAGTCTGTTCACCGAGAATCTTAACGCTCGCAACCTCGTCAACAAGTACTAGATTCTTCTTGAGGAAGTCCGCGTAGTCGTAAAGCTCCTTCATGGTGTAACCGTCGCCAATCAGCGCGTAATACTGACCGTAGACCTCGCCGAAGTCGTTGTTGATGAGTGTTGTAACTCCTGAGGGCATGTAGACTTGCTCGTCGTTGACCTTCTGACGGAGTTTGTCCCAAATTTGAGGAAGCTCCTTGCTGGTGTACTCGTCCTTGATGTCAACGTAAATTATCGCCAAGCCGGGCGTTGAACGTGAGCGAATGTGCTTGATTTCGCCCATCGCCTGAATTGCGTCCTCAAGCCTCGTCGTAACTTCCTGCTCAACCTCGTACGCGCTTGCTCCTGGATATACTGCCGATACGACAGCGGTCTTTATGGTGAACGATGGATCTTCGAGCTTCCCAATCTCGAAATACGCCATAAGCCCGCCGAGAAGCGTCAAAAGGCAAATGAATATAACAATCCTGTAACGCTTTATGCTTGCTCTTGCTATGTCCATGCGCGTCACTCCTCCATGAGTCTGACTTTCTGGCCTTCGTGGAGGAAGTTCACTCCCGACGTAACAATCACATCTCCGCCTCCGAGCGTCTTCCCCTCAATGTCAACATATCCGCCCTCATGAATCTGCCCGACGTTCACGGGGACTCTTGAGACCTGACCAACAGCGTAACGCCAGACGTAATTGCTTCCGCCCTCGTTGAGAATTGCGGTTGAAGGGACTGAGAATTTCCCGTCGTTTTCCGAGTCAGACTTACCGCCCGAAAAGTCAACCTCAACATTAACGGCCATTCCCGGAAGAAGCCTGATGTCCTTCTGATGAGGCATCGTTGCCGTAACTGGGTAGGTATTCGAGGCTGTGGCCTGAGTTGCGACTTCCTTTATTGCGAGTGGGAATGATTTTCCCGGAAGCGCGTCGAATTTCGCGGTGATGTCGAATTTTTCGGCGTGGGTCTTGAGGTCTTGGAGGTTCTTGACATCTGGAACGGGCGCAATGAGTACGTCATTGTCGGGAATGTTGAAGACGATCTCAAGGGTCGTCAAATCCTGAAGGCTGAATATCGTCTGCTTTGCCGTAACGTCCTGAAAGTTCTCGACCTTCCTGTCTGCAATAACACCGTCGAAGGGTGCGCGAAGCTCGGTATCCTTGAGGGCATCGCGGGCAGATTTGAGGCTTGCGTTTGCAGAGTCGACCGCTGATTTTGCAACGTCAACCTGAGTCTTGTATGCGTCATACTGAGATTTTGCTATGACACGCTGCTTGTACAAGTTTTCGTAGCGTGTGAAGTCGGCTTGAGCGTTCTTGTACTGTGCCTGAGCCTGTGAGAGTGCGCTCTGTGCGCGTGAGATTGAGGTGTTGAAGTCGCGGGGGTCAAGGGTAGCGAGGAGTGTACCTCTTTTGACGCTTGAGCCTTTCTCGGCGTTAATCTTCCTGAGTGTGCCGGGAACTCTGAATGAGAGGTCAGCTCTCTTTCCACCCTGAACAGTCCCGAAGTATCGTCGTGTGAACGAGTCCTTACCCTCGCCCTGAAGCCTGACTGTCCGGACTGGGCGGACGATTTCGACTTCGGGCTCTGGGTCTTTCTCCTGACGCAAGATGTTGAGGCCGTAGCATATTCCTGCGATTAGGGCTATGCCTAGAACGATTCGTATTACGTGTTTCATGGATTCATCTCCTGTGTGAAATTTTGCGGATTATTATAGTTTTACGGAGATGATTTGTCGTGTGTTATGGTGCGGTTGACTTTTTGGGGGATTCATGGCCTCATGGATGAAAGTCCCCCAAAATGTTCACTGCCTTCTCACTCAGATCCATTCAGCAAGCTCAAGAGCGTAATACGTGATGATAATATCCGCTCCTCCGCGCGCAAGGCATATCGCAGACTCGCACGCAACATTCTTCTCGTTCAGCCAGCCGTTTGAACACGCCGCCTTAATCATCGAATACTCACCGCTCACACAGTATGACGCTACAGGAACATTCACGGATTCTTTCACGGTCTTCAGGACATCAAGGTACGGCATTCCTGGCTTAACGATGATAATATCCGCACCCTCCTCAACGTCAAGCCTCGCTTCCTTCACAGCCTCGCGGACGTTACGGGGATCCATCTGGTAAGTCTTCCTGTCCCCGAACGAAGGCGCAGACCCCGCAGCTTCCCTGAATGGCCCGTAGAATGCACTCGCATACTTCACGGCGTACGACATTATGAGAGTGTTGGTCATTCCATCAACGTCAAGAGCCTCACGTATAGCCCGCGTGTGTCCGTCCATCATGTCCGAAGGCGCAACTATATCCGCTCCTGCCCTCGCCTGCGATACTGCGACACGTGAAAGGACTTCAAGGGTTGAATCGTTGTCGACGTTCTTCCCGCGAAGAAGCCCGCAGTGCCCATGTGATGTGTACTCGCAGAGGCAAACATCGCCTATCACAGTGAGGTCTGGAAATTCGCGCTTTGACGTTCGTATTGCTGTCTGAATAACGCCGTCCTCTCGCCAAGCCTCCGAACCCATCTCGTCCTTATGCTCAGGTATCCCAAACATTAAGACTCCGCCGATTTTCGCCCTAACAGCACGCTCCAAGATTACTGGCAAAGTGTCGGGGCTGTAACGTTTCTGACCTGGCATGGCCGGAATGTCCTCGATTATATTTTTGCCTTCACGGACGAATACAGGGTACACGAACATTGAGGGTGAAAGTCGAGTCTCGCATGTCATGTCGCGGATTGACTGTGTAACTCTCAGCCTTCTGGGACGTACTTTTAACCTCACCTCATCATCGCCAGCCCTTCATCAAGATAAACAGCAGGCTCGAACTTCAGGACTTCACGCGCGTAATCTATTGATGCTGACGAGTGAATGATGTCGCCCTCTCTGGGACTCTGGTAGTCGGCTTTCACTTCACGTTCGGGGGCAAAGACAGCGTAAATCTTCGTGAGCAATTCATTGAGCGTTGTCTCTACTCCGCAGCCTATGTTGAATACTTTTCCTGCTGACTCTGGATTCATCGACGCGAGAATATTAGCCTTAACGACGTTCTGAACCGCGCAGAAATCACGAGACTGTTCACCGTCGCCATAGATCACGGGGATTTTACCGGCTTTAACAGCGTCTATCCATCTCGGAATCACAGCGGCATAAGCACCGTTAGGGTCTTGGCGGACACCGAAGACGTTGAAATATCGCAGGCCAGTGCATTCGAGGCCGTATACTCTCGTGTAGAACTCAGCAAAAAGTTCGTTGATGTACTTCGTCAGGGCATAAGGGGACAACGATCTTCCTATTGAGGCTTCAACCTTTGGCATAGTCTCATCATCACCGTAAACCGCGCTCGATGTGGCATATACTACGCGCTTAACGCCGTTGGCCCTCGCAGCTTCGAGAATGTTCACGAAGCCCAATGCGTTGTCGTCAAAACATTTCGCAGGGTCTTTCATTGAGGCCGGAACTGATACGAACGCCGCATGATGAAGGACGTAATCGACGCCATTCATTACGAGGCTGCAAGTTTCGGGCGAGCATATTGTTCCCTCAGTGAACGCGAAATTCTCAGGGTGTCCCGACGCTTCAACGGCCATGTCGATATTACGCCTGTAACCAGTGCTGAAGTTGTCAATCCCCGTAACCTTC
>JAFRSL010000189.1 GCA_017427625.1 Synergistaceae bacterium
AAATGAGAACAAATCAGCACATAATGACTTCGGACTTCGGACTTCGGACGAGGGCATAACTATTCCCTAAAATCATTCAACCCATCAATCAATCTCCCGGCATTCCTGCACTGGGTCAAAATCGGCTTCTGGAATGACGGTACAGGCCTCTTGTGGTAATTATCCCCCTGTGCCATGCGCAAATCAGCGGGCGCGGTTATCCGTGTCCAATCACAAAATTTCACAGGAGGAATGATAATCATGAAGTCAAAAATTGTCTCAGGTCTTCTCGTTCTTGCACTGTCGGCCGGAACATTGCTGACAGGATTCGCAGGAACAGCACTCGCGGCGGAGAAGACCCCGCCCGCCATCGCGGACACCTACACCATCGACGGCGTAACCTACTACAACGTCAACTCCGCCAACTTCGACAGCCCCAAGAAATTCTACGAGGACGTGTTCAACGCGAAGCACAGCTCCCTCGGCGGCCGCTCGCTGGCCGAGCTGTGGATGCTGACGGCCGTGGGCGTGGGAAGGGGATTGCCCCAAGTCACGGGCATGATGGGAATGAGCTCCACGCTGGACAGCGCGAAGGAAGTCGCCCTGAAGGGGCAGTATGGGTCGGGGGCGATTGACGATCCCTTAAAGGCAGGCTACTACCAGTATTCCTACACGGCCCCGCAGTGGGACAACAGCGGGTATGTAGAAACGACCCTGCATACCGCTAAATTACTATCCCACTCCTTAATCATCAGAGTGCGCTTCTCGGACTTCGGGGTCGGCGTGATCCTGCCGGGGAACGCGGGCCACTACGTCTCGACGAGCATCGAAAACGACGACGTGAAGGGCGAGCAGGCCGCGTCCGCGAAGAACGACTCCAACAACACCGTGACCATTGGCCAGAACATCTCAAAGACCGAGACCGCAAGCCTCACGAGCACGATCAACCACTCCTTTTCCTACGGATTCAAGGAAGGAGTCAAGGTCGGGGCCGGGTTTGATGTGGGTATCTTCAAGGTCGCCGGAGAAATATCCTTCGAGGCCAATCAGACCATCTCGGATGGATGGTCAAACTCGGAGACGAAGTCGAAAAGCAAGACCGTCAACAACAGCATCAGCGTCACGCTCCCGCCCTACACCACCGCGATGCTGAAGCAGGGCGAGTCCGACGCCACCGTCACCACGACCTACAACTGCCCCGTCATGCTCTCGTACAAGGTCGAGATTTATTGTCAGTCAGGCCTCATCGCCACCGGCGTCGCATTCAGCTCCGAGGCGAGGGATGATCTCAGGCAGCGGGCGCTGGTGGACGTCGATTATGACCCGCAGAACATCAACTGGAGAACCGCTCTCGCGGACAGCGACGTCAAGGACGCCGTTGAGAAGATCGCCAGCCACGTGCCCATGTCCGGCACCGGCGCGAAGATGGTTTACAAGAACCGCACCACCTATAACGAGGTCTCCGGCATCGCGGCCCTCTATCCGCTGAACGCCGTCGATCTGGAAAAGCCGAACATCTCCTTCGTTGATAGTAACAAGGTGGCGAACATGGAGGTGGGCAACTACTCCTACACCGAGTACCTGCCCGTCGCCGGCTACAATGACCGGGGCGCAGCGTACTACGGCTTCAACAAGAGCTACGGCGAATGGCGCGTCGTGGACGCGGCTGGGAATGAACTGACCGGGGACTCGGCTCCCGTTGTTCTGGAGAAGACCTCCTCCGGCTACACGAAGTTCACGGCGATGAGACCGGGCAAGTGCTTCTTAAGGTACTTCATCTCCGAGAACGCCTACCCCTCCGGCCTCGGCTCGAACTCGTACACCAAAAACACCGACCTAGCCCGAATCGCCCAGCTGGAGATCAACGTCGCGGGGGAGAAGGTGGAATACCAGATCGACGGGGAGTACAACGGCTTCGTGAACGCGGTGCCGGAGAGCATAGAGGCCGACGGGAAACTTGAGGTTCACGCCTACAACGCCGACGATATCGAGGTGGATGCTCCCTATTACTGGGAGAAACGGGAGAAGAAGGGCATCTCGCTGACCGCCGACGGAACGGTTTCCTTCGACAAGCCGGGAACCTACCGCGTGCGGGTTCGCAACAAAGCCGACAAAACGCTCTATTCCAAATGGAAGGAGATCACCGCTGAGGTGACGGGCGACGACTACGTTAAACAGGACATCCCCATTGTCCGCTCCGAGTTAGCGGACGGCGACACGCAGTTTGTCATCACCGGGCGCTTCATAGGCGGGGTGAACGTCAGTGAGTCCATCGAGGGCGAGGGCAAATTCCAGGTGGAAACCCACACCAGCAGCGGGCAGGAGACAGCCGTTAAGTACACGTGGGAGGCACAGGTGGCCGGGAATGGCATAACGATTGACGAGAACGGCCGAGTGTCCTTCGACAACCCCGGCGTTTACCATGTGCGAATCAGGAGCGGCGAGGTCACTTCCGAGTGGCTGGAGGTATGGGTAAATGAGAAGGCACAGGCGCGGCTTCTGCGGGCTCCCTCAGCACCCGGCAATTACTTTGGCGGAGTGGAGCATGCCCTTCTGAATGATGACGCCCGTTACGATGGCGGAGTCCGGATGTTCTACGGCCTCGGCTCGGACGACGTGACGCCGGCGACGGAGTACAGCTCCTTAATCCCGGAGGCGCCCGCGGCGGGGACGTATTACGTCTGGTGCAAGGTTCAGGGCGACGAGAACCACACCGATTCATCCCCCGTCTGCGTAATCTCGACTATCGCTGGAGAACAGAAACAGGACGACCAGCAGCAGGACAATCAGCAGCAAGACGACCAGCAGCAGAACGAGCAGAAACAAGATGAGTCAAATACGGACGACTCTCAGCAGGACGATCAGCAGCAGGATGAGCAGCAGCAGGATGAGCAGCAGCAGGACGACTCGGATTATACTTTCCACAAATCGAGTGGCGGCTGTGATGGCGGATTCTCGGTGTTGGGACTGGGATTGATGCTGTCGGCTGTAATCATGAAGAGAAGAACGCACTAACCCTTCGGAAAGAAAAAGAGTCCCCGTAGCCTTTCGAGGCTGCGGGGATTTTTTGTTGGTACTTCCTTCTGTTCTTATAGCGATTTCACTTTCTCTGCTACTCTCTCAGAGTGTAAAAGTGCCTTCTCCTTCATCTGTCTGAGCTTCTCATCGTCATGCCTGCTCGCGTACGACAGCCCCCGCTGTAGACATACCCAGCCCAGACCATTCCGCAAGCCGCCGCAAACTGCTTCAGCGGAATCAGGAAGTCGTCGACAGGATAGCCCTGAATCCCTCCGGCCTGATACATTTCTTCCGGCGCACCTGACGTGAACGAGACAACGAGCTTCTTCCCGACGAGAGCTTTGCCCTTTGAGCCGTGTGAGAACCCGTGAACGAATACTTCCTCCATCCACTTGTGCATCAATGACGGCACACCGTACCAGAAGAACGGGAACTGCATCACTATCACATCGGCATTCCTGAGCCTGTTCTGTTCGCGCTCAACGTCGAATTTCCAGTCTGGATACTCCGAGTCAAGGTAGACATACTCAGCTTCGGGCATGATTTCCTCGAGGCGTGAGAGTATGATTTTGTTGGCGAACGAATTTCCTTTCAAGTCCGTGTGTCCTGAGACAACCAAAATTTTCGACATTTTCCTTCCTCCTTGTGCCGACAATTATAGCAGTGTATGTTAGAATTATTTAATCCCGCTGAAGGAAGATGACATTTAATGAAACGTTCCATAAAAATTATCGCCCTAGCCGTTATCCTCACGGTTGTTCTCGCGCCGTTAACTCAGTCAGAGGCCGCCAAGAAGAAGCGCAAAGCCTCCAAATCCTCCGCACCCGCATCAGCCCCGCAACCTCAGCAGAAGACCCACAATCTCAACTCGCTCATAGGCGTTTGGAAAGGTTCAGGAAACGGAACAGGAACAGATCCCCGTCAGCCAGGCGTTGATGTCTCGCTTAATGCTGACGATGTTACGCTGACGATTGAGAGTGTGAAGTATTCCGATAGTGAGGGTTCAGGAAGGGCCGATGTCATTTTCACGGGGGTAATCACTGACATTCGCAACGAGATAATCTGCGAGAGAAGCTGGGAATATGCCGTCCCCTACGAAATGAAGAAGGAGGGCGAAAACTCGTGGAGCTTCAGCACGGAGTTCATTGATGGCGAGGACAAGATCACTCTCTCATTCATGCCCGGAAAGAACGCAATTATCCGCTGGGAAGGTTACATTGTTGACGAGACTTATCCAGATGAGAAATACACGTTTGATGTTACATGCAGCTCGACGAGAAAGTAATCCATCAATGTCATTAAACCCCCTCGCCACTTCGTGGCCCTCTCCCCCTTGTCAGGGGGCGTGAAGTTCTCTGCTTTTCCCGTCGCCCCTGCGTAAGGGGAGATGTCGAACGCAGTGAGACAGAGGGGTCGTCTATTTAGCGAGGGGGCATTCACTAATCTTTCAATGTCGTCTTGTTCTGTAACACCGCGCTTCCGTTCTTTGCGAATGTTATGCTCATAGGCGTTATGTATTTCTCGAAGAAGTTTGCCGTCTCGGTCTCGTTCATCTTTAGTTCGAGCTTCGTCAATGCGTGATTTATCATCGAGAATACGTTTATCTTGCTCAAATATCCCTCCTCAATCTCCCGTATCGTCTCCTGAAGAACAATCTCTGTCTTCATCTCAAGATTACCCGCTCCGAAATATTCATCTATATACAGGAACTGCACATCGTTATTCTGCAAACGCTGATAATATGACTGCGAACAGTTGTCGTATTCAAGCATCACGAGGAACTTCACCTCCGGCGTAAGCTCAATCAATGGCCAGAAATCACAGTCGCTTGACACAATGATCGCTGAGTCTATGGGACAACCCTCTGCTTTGCTCTGTGCAATCTCGCGGTAAAACTTTATCGTCAACGCCACGTCAACCGCAGATTTGTCGTCCTTAACCCTGTCAGTCATGTAGTATTCGAGCGGAAGATTCTCGTTCCTCCTCAATGCCCGCCACTGTGAGGAAGTGTGAGTGTCGTCAACAAGAATGACCTTCGCAATTTTTCCGGCCATGTTGCGGCGTTCAAGTTCCTTCATGATGCCGATTACTTTGCAGGGGTCAGCGTTCTCACAGTCTATTGCAATCAAGACTCTCTGCGCGTTCGTGAAAAACTCCGACGGATCATCAATCGCAGCGTCTCCAGCGTCAGTAACCTTGCTCATGTCGTAGAACTTGTCCCTGTTACGCTCGTAAAGTATCGGGAGAAATTTAGCGTCATCACGAAGAATATTCCCGTCCCTCATGTCCGGCGACCAGTTTATATACGACTGATATGGGAACAGGTCTCGGTATTCGTAGTATAGCTTCGCGGCCTCCTTGTTGCCGTCGACGGTGTTGCCTTTGTTGATGAAGAAGAGGTTGCGAATGTATGCCCACTTCACCCACGCGGGAATGAACTTCTGGCAGTTTGGAACATGGGGAAGCAGGTAGTTATGAACGTCAACAACATAATCCTCCGTCTTTCTTCTCGGCCTGACGAACTGTATACCGTCCTCCTCCAATGACTGCAATATATCCGGCGGAATCAGGTCAGGCATAGAGTCAATGTTTTTGACATCGGAGTTCATTTCCGTGCAGATTGCCTTGAAGTTCCGCTGAAGTTTCGTCCTCAATCGGCAAAGGCTGCGGACTATCCGGGCTTCTTTGTCGGCGTTCATTTCATCGTAGACAGAGCGGTAAAACTGAGGGTTCATGTTCTCGCCCTGATCAAGCCCGAAATGCCTAGCGTCAACACCAATGAGATACGCGACACGTGAGACTACATTCTTCTTTGAGCGTGGCGAATCGAGCGGCAAGTTCCCCGAAAACGTCTGCAACGATGCTCTTTTGTCCTCGTCCAAAAGATTCCCAATGCTGAAATCACTCATAGCGACCTCCAACTCTTGAAGCCCTGACCCAACACTTCAGCGGCATCACATATCGAGACGAATGCGCGTTCGTCATGCTCCTTCAGAAAACGTTTCAGCAAAACGACCTGACGGGGGTCAAGAAGCGTAATCAATACCGGGCGGGGCTGACCCGTGTAACCTCCGCGGCCTTCAAGCCTCGTTACTCCCCTTCCATGCTCGTTGATGAAATGGCTGACCTCATCGGGCTTGTTGGTTATGATGATTGCCTGCTTCCGCCTGTCGAAGCTGCGTGTAACGTTGTCCATAGTTACACCGTCAACGTATAGGCCGACAGCTCCATAAACGACGGATTCAAGCCCAACGACTCCGACTGAGAGCGCGAGAATGAA
>JAFRSL010000190.1 GCA_017427625.1 Synergistaceae bacterium
CAAAAAGAAGCAGCTTGAACGGAAGCGAGATCATCATAGGCGGAAGCATCATCATACCCATAGCAAGCAGTACGCTCGACACTACCATGTCAACAACAAGGAACGGAATATATATAACGACTCCCATCTGGAACGCTGTTTTCATTTCGCTGAGCATAAAAGCTGGGATTAAGATTCTTGTCGGGACTTGGGATTGATTCGCGGGACGTTCAGCACCTGCCATTGAGATTATGAGGGATAATTCTTCCTGACGGGTGTAACGGAACATGAAATTTCTCACGGGTTCGATTGATCTTTCCCAAGCCTGCTGAGCTGTGATATTGCCGGAAAGATACGGGTTGAGTCCGTTCTCGTAGACCTGAGACCAAGTCGGATACATCGTGAACATTGTGAGGAACAACGAAAGCCCCGCTATAACCTGCTGAGGCGGCGACTGCTGGAGTCCGATTGCCCTTTGAACGAATCCAATGACGATAATTATCCGCGTGAAGCTCGTAACCATTAAGAGAATTGCGGGTACGAGGCTTAACACGGTCATAAGCGCAAGAATCTGGAGCGTCAGTGCGACATCTCGCGGTGAGTCAGCCTGTCCGAGTCCTAATGTGATTGAGGGCAACGGGATATTCCCTGAAAGTTCCGGCGGTCTCGGAGGATTGAGAATAGCTCCTGATGATACGCCGTGAAGAATCAGGACAAGCAGTATCATAACGGGAGCGAGGATTCTAACTGCCCGTTTCAGTCTGGGATTTCTTCCAGTCTTCATAACTCCACCTTCCCATGAGGCTTGAACCGTGAGGCCCTAATGTGAACGCTATAACGTCAGGCCCGCAGTGTACGACTAAAAATATATCCCTGGCAGTCAAGCGCAGGGACGTGATTATTTCAACGTTGCGAGAATCTTTTGCGTTAGGATTTTTCCCCTTGAAATATTTAACGAGGAAAAAAGCGAATGCTGACATTAAGATTAGCGCGATTACAGCCCGTATTAAATAGGCTGTGAGACTTACGCTTTCTATTTCTATGACAGCACCTTTGTTATTGCTTCTATGACTCTCTCAGGCTGGAAGGGTTTGACGATGAAATCATTTGCCCCTGCCTGAATTGCCTCGATAACCATAGGCTGCTGACCCATTGCCGAGACCATTACAACTTTTACGCTTGGATCGAGAGCCTTAATTGCCTTTACCGCGTCTATGCCGTTCATTTCCGGCATTGTTATATCCATTGTAATGATGTCGGGCTTGTATTTCTGGAATGCGGCTACACCTGCTTTACCGTTTTCTGCTTCTGCGACTACCTCAAAATCATTTTTTGTGAGAATGTCCTTCAGCATCATACGCATGAATGCCGCATCATCGACTATCAAAACTTTCTTGCCCATCGAAAACTCTCCTTCAATATGAATTATGCTGTCTGGAAAATTCAGTCTGCATTATAACACGAAACAGCCCGATTTTTACGAGGCTGCCCGCGCTGCTCCTCCCGGAATAATGTCCGTGATTCTTACGCCGAAATTCTCATCAATGACCACGACTTCACCGTGAGCGATGAGTTTCCCGTTGACGAGAATGTCTACAGGCTCACCGGCCATTTTGTCGAGTTCAACGACTGCGCCCGCTGTGAGTGCGAGAATTTCTGAGACACTTTTACGCGCCTTCCCAAGTTCAACCGTAACACGTACAGGAATATCGGCGATTAAGTCAATCGGACTCGGTGCGCCTCCTCCGCTCCCGCCCCCTAAAGGCTGAAACGCCGCCGGTCTCACGTCAACTGCCGGGCCTGCATTCTGTCTACCTCCGCTCATATTTCCGCCTCCCATAGGGTTATTGTTTGATGCCGGGGGCTGCGGTTTCCCTTCAGCGGCATCACGCATAAATCCGGCAATGTCCAGAGCGTTGTCAAGCGTAAGGCATGTCCAGATGTTAAAGGGGTTCAGGCCGTCAATCACAACATTAACGGGGCTGCACCAAATTTTTTTGTCAGCAGGTTCGAGGGATAACGCCCGCCAGTCGTCCTCGCCAAGTGCTGACGTAGTGTTCTCAGGCATGAGTCTCCTTCCGCTCATAAGCCCCGAAAGACTCGTGAACGCTGAGCCCACAACCTGACTCAAACCTTCCTGCGCTGCGTTCCAGTAGAGATCGCTGGGTTCGGGAACTTCTGCGCCGCCTCCGCCCATCATCAAGTCAGCGAGAGTCAATGCTCCTTTCTGGTCGACAACAAGTGCTAAGGGTCTGTCGTCCATTCCGCCGAAAGTTGTCGAGAAAAGGAACGGAAGCTCAGAGAATTTCCCGGAAAATTCCTGCTGCGTCATTACTTCGGGAGTTCCTACGCTTGTTGTAACGTTTTTCCCTGCAAGCATATTGATTACGCTGTTTTCGGAGTTTGCGAATGTGTCGGCTACTTTTGCGAGCTGTTCGGCATCTGAGGACGAAATTTCATCGACATCACCGAAATCTCCCCCGCCTGAAAGAAGCGCGTTAATCTCATCGGGACTCAGTAAATCATCAGGCATTAATCATATCTCCTTTCATGCGTTGTCATCTTTTGGTGTAATTTCGGGTATTTCCTGCGTCAAAACTTTCGTCAATTCGACCGCCATATGACCGTTGAGAGTTCCGGGACGTGCCTTGAAGCGTACCTGATTCCCGACTCTAACATCAATATGGGAGTCTTTTAGCTCATCAAGTTTAATGACATCTCCGGGCTGAAGCGCGTAAACGTCTCCGAGCGACAATACAGTGTGTCCTAGCTCCATCGCAAGAGGCATGTTTACCTTCATGATTGAGGCGTTGAGCCATTGCCTGACCTGGTCATCTCCCTTATGGCTTGTTGAGGCGAACCACTGCTGACTCGAAAGCCTGTCCATAATCGGCTCAATCAGGAAGTAAGGAAAGCACAAGCTGACCATACCTTCAACATCAGAGACTCTCAGCTTCATTATGACAACGAGAACCATATCACTTGGGGAGCAGATCTGAACGAAAAACGGATTACTCTCCATTGACTCAAATCTGAATCTAACGTCAACAACCGTGCTCCAGCTGTCTTCAAGCAATTCTAATATCCTCATGATTACGCGCTCAATAACGGTTTTCTCGATGTCGGTCAATTCGCGAATGTTTCCTGAGAATGTTCCTCGCCCGCCTAACATACGGTCAATAATCGTGAATACAAGAGCCGGATTAATTTCAATGAGCATTGAGCCTTCAAACGGGTGCATCTCGATTAATCCGATAACCGTAGGCTGTACCATGTAGTTCACAAATTCTTCGTATGCAAGCTGTTCGACGGAAGCAATTTCAGCCGAAACGATAGAGCGTATGAGCGTGGATAAAACTGTAGTCATCTGGCGTGCAAATGACTCGTGAATCATCTGTATTGCGCGTAACTGGTCTTTGCTGAACTTGTCGGGACGCTTGAAATCGTAGACTTTGAGTTTTGCGTACTCGTCAGCCTTAGCGGCAATATCATCAATATTTGCGCCGCTTGAGATTGACTTCATTAAAGCGTCAATAGCGTCCTGTGATAATACATCGGGCATAATTCCGGCCTCTTTACTGTAAGACTATGCTCTCAAAGAGTACGTTTGTGATTGGAGCTTCTCCGCCAACGTCCGGGAGCATTCGGTTTAATGAGCGTTTAATGTCTCCGGCAAACTGTAACGTTCCTTCTGCGCATGTGAGGTCATCATATACTCTGTCTTTCACGAGCATGAAGACTTCATTGCGTATCCTCATGAGCCATCCGGGTGTCTGAATGAGAGCAGCTGCTCCTTCCTTTTCGGTAAGCTC
>JAFRSL010000191.1 GCA_017427625.1 Synergistaceae bacterium
CGAAGTACCACGCTATATACGGCGAGAAGCAGGGTGAGCCGAGTGCTTTGCGGATTATTATGCGGTCGGGGTTGTGGCGAATCTGGAATATCGAGCTTTCGAGTGTCTCAGCGTTGCAGATCGTGAGAGGCTTCTGGAAATGCGGACTGTCCTGTGCGGCCATGTATGACGATGTTTCCTCGAAGTGAGTACGGAGTATCTTCTTGAGCATGTCGATGTTTACGGGGTGAGCGGGCTTTATCGAGAACGGCAGAGGCTCCCAAGTCTTCACGAGTAGCGGCGAAAGGTCAATGTCAAGAAGCATCTGGAACGCTCTGACATGGCGGTGAGTGTTCTTCTCGTCAGCATATGAATCA
Organism: Synergistaceae bacterium; assembly: GCA_017427625.1. GTDB lineage: Bacteria > Synergistota > Synergistia > Synergistales > Aminobacteriaceae > JAFUXM01. Next base: position 357 of record JAFRSL010000191.1, read on the forward strand.
TCGGCCTGATACACCTTCTTGAAGTCGAAAGCTCCGTCCTCAGGTTTGTACCAGCCCCGTTTCTTTGCATACTCCACAAGCTCATTGTAGCCGTGAGCCTTTTTGTCTGGTTCGTGAATAGTGTAGTGGTTGGGGATGACGGCGACCTCATCATCTGGGACGCGCTGAATTGCGTAGTGCTTTCCGTGAACGATCTGCATCACAAAAATCTCGTCCTTGTCGGCAAAAGCATAGCTCCTTCCCGATGAGGCATAGCCGTACTTGTCCACCAAGCGCGAGGCAATCTCTACGGCTTCCTTCGCAGTGTGCGCGCTTTCCGCGACTATCCGCCTTAATCCGTAGCCTATTCCTCCGTCGGTGAGTTCCGGAGAATCTTCGCGGGATTTCTCGCAGTTGTTCGAGACTATTACGACACCATGACCGTTGACGAATGAATCGCAGAATGATGGGCCGGGATTTTCAGGGTCGTAATATTTTGCTTCGGCCCAGAAGAGGCTGGTTCGGTTTTCGGGGAGTTCAAGCTCGGCCATTGAAGGCTCAAACCGTACCTTAGTGCCCGGGTGCCGCCTTAGCTTTCGGACGAGGTGGGTCTGCATTACGCAGCGCCCTGGAGCGTCTTCGTTGTGCGCCACGAGTACTTCACCGGTTGCTGAAGCACTGCGCCCCACAAGGACGGTCATACATGCGTGAGACTTCGAGGCCCTCAAGAAAAATGCGAGGGATAATGTGAATATTAACGCCGGAAAAATTATTGCCATGTAATAATCTCCTGTGTAAAATTTTATTTTCCCAACTATATCATATAATTATTGTAATTCAGTTTTTAGGGAGCGTGAGAGTGCATTGACGACTGATAAGATTGCAGACAATATTCTTCTTCCCGAACTTTACCAAAAGAAGAAGAGACGAAAAAAGAAACTCAAGAAGCGCGGCGGCCTCATGAGGTCAATGATAATGGTAATTCTCGTGATTTTAGTGTCGGGGGCGTTATTCTCATTTGCTGACATAGGCGGCAATATCGCGTTGAGTATCGCAAAGAGTCATCTCAGCAAGAATTTCGGCATCGAATTAACCGCAGAGAGCATTACAGGCAACCCGATACGAGGCTACACGATCCGGGATTTCTCTCTTACCGACAAGATTACGAGCAGCGATATATTCTCGGCGGGCTTTCTTTCAGCGCGTGTGAACCTTCCAGCAATGCTAACGGGGAATCTGAGGCTCGCGGAGATCTCGTTAGGCGGCATTAGCATGGATGTTGACCAATTCATCGCATCCATAAAGAGCTTGGAGCTTCCTCCAATATCCTCAGAGCCTGCGGTGTCGTTCATGGCCTCACCTGCATTTGCTGACGAGGAAGTTGAGACGCTGCCCAACATTCCGCTTGACCGTTTCAACATTGTTGACAGCCGTTTTTCCTCGAGGCTCGGAGTCTTTGACGTTCACGAAATCGGGGCTGACGTTCCGAATCTCAATGTCGATGTTGACGGAGCAATAAACGGTCTTCCATTGCGCGGTAAAATCAACATGGACAGTTTCACGATGATGAACCGTTCGGAGCTTTATCTTGGCGCGGGAATGATCATCGCTACGGGCGGCCTCAATAACGGGAAGCTGGATATTCATATGTCCGCTGAAGATTTCGAGCTGAGTGAGTTAGCATCGCTTTACCCGGCAATTCTTAACTCCGGGGACTTCGAGGGAAAGGCTGATTTCACGGCTGACATAATGGGAACTGCTGATAATCCGCGGATTTCAGGCTCAGTTGACTACTTGGGCACTAAGATTTACGGCTACCCCGTCGAAAGAGCAAGTGCCAATCTCCTTTACGCGGGAAACAGAATCTCAGTCACCAACATTCAGGCAAGCGCGTTCAATGTGCCATTGCAGGGTGAGATCGCGGCGGCTTTCAGACCTAATCAGCCCGTCTCAGTTATGCTGAAACTTGACGGAAGCGAGGCATATCTTGACGGCTTGGACAAGATTTTGGGCATTCCGGAACTCAAGGCTCTAAGCGGGAAAGTCGGGCTGTTCAACGTAAACATAAGCGGGCCTGTTGACGCACTCAGCGGACTCGTGAACTTCAGCGCGCCTAGAATCGTATATGACGGAAGGGCTTTGACGGACATCAGGGCGCAGATGAAACTCTCACGAAGTGACACGGCTAATGTTGACGGGAAATTCACGTTTGAGGACGCATCGGGCTATCTCAGCGGTAACGTTGCCTCAATCCTCACGACACCGAGAATGAACCTCACAGCGAAAATTGCTGACCTCGACATAAAGCGCATCGAGAGCATGATACCTGACGCGCCGCAGTACAAGCTGGACGGTAAAATCACTGCGAGTGTTACGGTCAAGGGTACGGCCTCGAATCCAAGCGTTGAAGGTGAGATTAACAGCCCTGAATTTTCCGGCTGGGGTCAGAAAATCACGAAGCCTGCGGTTAACTTCTCGTTCTCGGAAAAGACTTTGACACTCCGCAAGACTGAAGGAACTCTCAACGGTATGCCAATAAGCGTAACGGGTAAAATCTCCGATATACCGTCATCAAATCCAAAGCTCGACATCAATGCGACGATGACGATGACGACATCAGCACTCAAAGCCTACGTTCCCGACATTGAAAGCTATGACCTCAAAGGCACAATCAATGCCGGCCTCAAGATAGGCGGGGACATGGACAATCCTTCTGTCAATCTCATTGCAACTTCGCCAAACCTTCAGGCTATGGACATGATTACGGCAAAAGACTTGGAACTTACGACAGCAATGGACGTTGACCTGTCGAACATCGAGAAGAGCGAACGCATCACAGTGAACGTTTCCGCAAAATCAATAACAGCGGGGGGAGTAACATTCACGGGCGCAAATGCCAACGTCAGCAAGAACGGCGACTCAATCATTCTCGGAGGCTTGAACGCAAGAAGCGGCGAGGGAACTATTATGGGCGCGGGGACTGCCTCAGTGTCAGGAAAATCACCGCTCGATTTCAGCTTCAAGTTCACGGATTTGGACCTCGCAGCATTGGCAGCATCATCGGGCGTTGACGTTAAGGGGAAAATGTCCGGCACTCTCAAAATCGCCGGGCAGAACACGAATCCTGCCATGACTCTCACAGCTAACGTTCCGTCTCTCAATGCGTCAGGATTTTCGCTGAGTAAAGTTTTTGCTGACGTTTCGGGGAACATGAGCAGCATCGCCCTGAAGAATGTTCGAGCTGAAGTCGAGGGTTCGGAGATTACGGCATCAGGGAATGTTCAGGTTATGCCTGCCGTTAAGGTCAACGTTACACTCAACGGGAAGAGCATAAACCTAGCCCAGCTTCTCCGTGAATACCCGGCCATGAAAGGGAATATCTCAGGGCTTGCGGGCTTCACGTTCACGTTCACTGGTAACGACAAGAGCATCTCCGGCAACGGTACACTGACTGCTCCATCGCTGACGGCATTCGGGCTGAAACTTTCGGACGTTAATCTCCCGCTGGCATATTCGGGGAACGATTTTTCGTCAAAGGGAGGGACTGCGAAACTCTACGGAGGAAACGCTAAGAACACTCTTACTTTCAACATTGACACGATGAAATTCACGGACGACATCGAGGCAAGCGGTGTTGACGTTAACGGGCTTATTCAGGACATATCGGGCGGACTTGAGGGGAAAATCTCAGGGACTGGAAAGCTGACGTTCGGCGTAACAGGTTCGGCAAAAGACAAAGTGTCATATTCAGGCAACGGGAACTTCTCGATGGGTCAGGGAGCTATAACGGGCTTCAAGTGGCTCGACATATTCACGAAGATTCACAAGTCCGACGGCTTGAGATATTCCAGCGTTAACGCGCCTCTCACGCTTCAGACAGGGAAGCTCCTCGTGAAGTCTGGTGCAATCGCGAACGCCGTGAAAGATGACGCGCTTTACAGGTACGCTAAACTTACGAGGGACGGGGCGGTAAATTTCAGCGGCGAGAAGGTTACGATGGACTTCATGACCGAGAGCAGCGTGAACTACCAGCTCATCAACGCTATACAGGGCGGCACTAAGGGCGGGATTGAGGCGTTGCTGAAAGGCGGAGTCTCAGGATTTCAGGAGAACGTCGCGGCTTTCCTGAAGGGTGGACTTTCGGAGGCTCAGAAGGTCGCATCAACGGGAGATTTCAGGACTGTAACGCTCAGGATTCACGGGAATGCTGACTCTCTTGCGTTTTCGGGGCTGAAGATAGGCGAGTCGACACTTAAGGCTGACACTAAGAACGACGCAAAGCCTCAGCCTCAGAAGCAGACGTTGCGCGAACAGATCACTGAGAAGGCGAAGGAAGTCCTGCCCGAAGAAGTGAAGAGGACGCTCAACATTAAGACCGACGCAAAGCCGGCTACACCCGTACCTGTTCAGGCACCGTCACAGCCTCAGAAGCCTCAAAGCACTACGAGGCAGAAGGTTGAGGACCGCGTGAAAGAGGAGTTACAGAAAGGAATACAAAGAGGATTGGGGGAACTTTTCAAGAGATGAGATTACTGCATGACCCTGTGAGATTACTGCTCACTATACCCGCGCTGTTATGGGCGTTGTCGTTCCATGAGTTCTGTCATGGCCTTGCTGCCCGTCTTGTCGGCGACCCAACGGCTGAACGTTACGGCCGACTCACGCTTAACCCGCTTGCACATTTCGACATCGTGGGAACGCTGATGCTTCTCTTTGTGGGCTTCGGCTGGGCTAAACCTGTGCCGATAAACACGAGGTACTTCCGTCACCCAAGAAGGGATCTAATCATCGTGTCTCTTGCCGGAGTCGTGGGGAACATTCTGACGGCTATACTGTCGGTGCTGTTCCTGAGATTTTTCGGCGAAGGCTGGTATAACTTGACAGGGAGGGCCGGGCTGACGATCGTAATCCAGATGATAAACATCAACATGGGTCTTGCGGCGTTCAACCTTATTCCGATTCCTCCGCTTGACGGTTCGAGGGTGCTTGAGGCGTTTCTGCCGTATAAGTACATGGAGTATTACTACTGGCTTGAGCGTTACGGAATGATAATCCTGCTCGTTCTTCTCATGACTGGGATAATCAACGTAATATTCGAGCCGATAATAAACCTTCTATGGATGCTTCTGCCGTATTAGTGTGATATTATCATGCTAGTAATCAAAAAATTTTCACGAAGGAAGGAATTTTCTACAAATGCCGGAAAAGAAAGGCAAGGCTGTACTCGCCTACAGCGGAGGACTTGACACATCAGTCGCAGTAATGTGGCTCACTGAACAGGGATATGACGTCATAACAATGACTGCTGACGTAGGACAGAAGGACGTTGACCTTCAGGCGGCGAAGTCAAAAGCACTCCACAGCGGGGCAATCAAAGCCTACATATTCGACCTCAAGAAGACGTTTACCGAGAACTACGTTTACCCAGCGTTACGCGCAAACGCAATGTATCAGGGAACGTACCCTCTTGTCTCCGCGTTATCGAGACCGTTAATCGCAAAGACCCTCGTCGACATCGCCAATAAGGAAGGCGCGGTTGCCGTAGCACATGGCTGCACAGGAAAGGGACAGGATCAGGTCAGAATCGAAGTCTGCGCGACCGCACTCAACCCAAAAATCAAGGTCTTAGCACCCGTAAGAGATTGGCATTTCACGCGCGAGGCCGAAATCGAGTACGCCAACAAGCACGGAATACCCGTCCGCGCGACAGCATCATCACCCTACAGCACCGACGACAACCTTTGGGGACGCTCCATTGAATGTGGAATGCTCGAAGACCCATGGAACGAACCTCCAGAGGACGCCTACGAGATGACATCGAACCCGCTCGAAGGCCCTGACGCTCCCGAATTTGTGGAGATTGACTTTGAGGGCGGCATACCAGCGGCGTTGAACGGCGAGAGAATGCACGGTGTCGAACTCATACAGAAGCTCAACAAGATTGCGGGAAAGCACGGAATCGGACGCATCGACATGATCGAGGACAGGCTGGTTGGCTTCAAGTCCCGCGAGGTCTATGAGTGCCCCGGCTCAACGGTTCTTCTTGCGGCACACAGAGCTATGGAGACATTGACGCTCGACAAGCAGGTTTTGAAGACGAAGCGCGAACTTGAGGTTAGATTCGCCGAGCTTACATACGAGGGCTACTGGTTCTCACCTTTACGCGACGCGATCAACTCGTTCATGAACGACACGCAGCGTTACGTGAACGGCACGGTGAAGATGAGACTCTTCAAGGGTCAGTGCGTTGTTCGCGGAATGAAGACGGCAAAGAGCATCTACCGCCATGACCTTGCGACATACTCAGAGGGTGATACTTTCGACCATTCGGCGGCGGTTGGTTTCATCAACATCTGGGGACTTCCAGTGAGGACATGGACATCGACATGGCCGCGTCAGGACGAGGCGGAAATTCCCATCGAGGCATAAGTGATTAAGGGCGGCTCTGTAGTTTGCAGGGCTGCTTTTTTTGTGAACTTTGGTAGAATAATGCTCTGACTTATGTAGAAATAAGGAGTGATTTGATTGCAGAAAAGTTTGTTCGAGAACTTCATCGGGAAACAAGTCGAGCTTTTCATGGCTCCCAACATGCCGGTAGCCTCTGGAATCTTGGAGGCATGTGATGATGACTTTATCGTGATCGGCGATGAGGTATGGTCATATAAAGCAATCTTGGGAATAAGGCCGGCTAGACCAACAATACACTTAGGCAACATTCCAGCCAAAGAGAAAGAAGAAGCTCCTCAGCCTTCTGTTACGAGAAAAGAAAAAGAGACCGAAACAGTAAAACCTCAGCCTAAGCTGCAAGAAAAGCCAAAAGCACCTGAAGCCTCAGCTCCATCGAGCGTTCCAGTTACGACAGAGGAAGAGAAGCCAGAAGCTAATGATAACGAGAAGCAGACCGAGATAGTAATTCCTAACCGTGAATTTACAGGAGTACTGACTGAGTATTTCGAGAACAGGCACTGGGGATTTATTGAGTCCGATGAAGTTATTAAAGCAGGGATTCCTTTGCGTGACGGCAAAAAGGTCTTTGTGCATCTTAACCAGATAACCGACACGGATTTACGCAAGAAGCTGATGACAGATGCTCCCGCAAACCCGAATGTCAATGTCGTCTTCAAGCTTATACGCAAACAAGATGGTGTTGCCGCCGACGATGTGAGGAAAGACCCCAACGCTAAAGACAATCTCCAAGTAGCGATTGCTGACATTATTGCTCATCAGGCTGATGCTGAGCCTCTTGAGGAAACCGGCGAGATTGATTATTACCGACGCTACGAGAATCCTCCCTACGGAAAGATCAGAATCGCGGGCAATAAGCTGTTCCATTTCGAGGACATCGACGTTATTGATCCTGTTCTTGCAGTGTTCCTTGAGGTATCGCCGTCAGCTGAGGGGCAGGCCGTGAAGTTCATCAGGAAGGCAGGCTCAAGAGGCAGAATCAGAGCCACGAACGTTGAAGCTGCTACTCCGTTTCCTGATGATAAGCTCGAAAGCTGGAAGGATTTAATCGAGAAGGCAAAGAAGCGTATGCAGCAATAGGACTAACGGCAGCTCTGGGAGATTCGGGGCTGCTTTTTTCATGAGGCCATGAAGTAATCACAGTATAATAGCTCTTCTGACAAAACCTCTGCAAAATCAGAGCCTCTGACAATCTTGACGGAATCAGCTGAAGCATAGGTTTCATTCTTACATAAGAGCAGATTCTCGGTTCACGCTCTCGGCTCCGTACTGGTCAGAATACTGTTGATGTCGGTGGGGCTGGGGGCGACGTTTATTACGGACTGCTGGAAAATTTCTCCTGTCGGGCTGGTTCCTTCTGTTGGTGTTGTCAGGCGAGGTCTTCAGGTAGCGGGTCAAAGCATGGCCTAGTCTGGTTAGTGCGTTACTATGTTTCTTCATTGACTTATCCTTTCGGTCGGTTAATATTGATTGCGGATTGGAACGGGCGCAGCTTGTTTTTTTATCACTCTCCTTTCAGAGTTTGTTAAATGGGATACATGGCATAACTCTGAGTTCTTGATATAGTCATATATGGCTCAAATGGGTAACATAGAAAATATTTTGGGCGGAATATTATTTTTCAGAGATATACGCCGTTGCATTAGAATGCCGAGAAAATGAGCGCGCAAATAAATACCTCTGATAAAATTAAATAAAAGGAGATGGTAAGAATGCAGAC
>JAFRSL010000192.1 GCA_017427625.1 Synergistaceae bacterium
GATGACGGCTGGTTCATGAACAGGAACGATGATTTCCGCGCATTAGGAGACTGGAAGGCTGACGAGGGAAAATTAGGCTGTACACTCGGTGAACTTGCAAAGAGCGTAAAGGACATCGGCCTCGACTTCGGGATATGGGTTGAACCTGAGATGATCAGCGAGGACAGCGATCTATACCGTGAACATAAAGACTGGGCCATGATAATCCCCGGCGAGAAGCCTGTACTTGGACGCAACCAGCTAGTTCTTGACCTTTCACGCAAGGACGTAAGGGAATACATCTTCCGTGCAATGTGCAATATTCTTTCTCAGGGCGTAACCTACCTCAAATGGGACTACAACCGCTCAATCGCAGAGCTATATTCCCACGAAGGAAGCAACGGTAAGCTGGCGTACAAATACATACTCGGCCTCTACGAGATTCTCGAACGAATAACATCAGAGTACCCCGACGTCTTAATCGAGGGCTGTGCAGGCGGAGGAGGACGCTTTGACGCAGGCATGATGTACTACACGCCGCAGATTTGGTGCAGCGACAACACGGACGCACTTGACCGCTTGAGCATTCATTACGGGACATCGTTCGGCTACCCAATGAGCGCGATAGTTGCCCACGTCTCAACATGCCCGAACCATCAGACCGGACGAATCACCCCCTTAAACACCCGCTATATCACCTCAATGACTGGAGCATTCGGCTACGAGCTTGACCCGTTGAAACTTAGCGACGATGAGAGGCGTGAAATTTCTGCCCAAATCCGGCAGTATAAAGAGGACCGTGAAATCATCACTGAGGGTTTATATTACCGACTGAGCAAGCCCGAGAACATTCACCGATACTGCGCGTGGGAATACGTCTCACATGACGGTAGCAAAGCACTCATAAACGTCGTAATCCCTCAAAATCACGGAAACATGCCGGTAATCTATGTTACGCCTCGTGGCCTTACGCATGGTGCATTCTATAGGGATATTGAGACCGGAAAAATTCTCCCTTCGGACGCGCTAATGGACAGTGGATTTCCGTTGAACATGCCGAAGAGCGATTACGAAGCATTCACGATAAGGCTTGAGAGACTATGAGTATTTCAGACTATGAGAACGCGAGGAAGCTGGGACTTCAGTCATACCGCCATGAGATTACGCGGGGGAGGTATCCGTATCTGCCGGCTCTTGAAGAAATGCTGATGAACTTGTCTTCAATGCGTGAGGAAGCCATAGGATTGCGCGAGGTTCCGATATACTTGGTCTGCGGGACATTGACGAAGGGTCGTCAGGAGGCATTTGCGAGGAACTACATGCCGATATTGCCGGAAGACTCAGAGTTTGCGGCGAAATGGGTTAATCTCCTCAATCACCAAGAGAACGAGGGGATACGTGATCCAGTTATAGCTCATGAATTTATGGGGCGTTTCTACATCTCCGAAGGCAACAAGCGTGTCAGTGTCCTGAAATATCTTGAGCAGCCTGATATTCTTGCAGATGTGACTAGGATTTTGCTTCCCGACGAAAATTCCACGAAGGAAGCGAGAATTTACAGGGAGTTCATAAAATTCTTCGATTGTACCGGGATTTACGGGATATATTTTTCCGGCGAAGGATATTACGCCAAGCTGGCCGAGCTTTTCGGAATGTCGCTGAGTAAACGCTGGCCTGATGATGTTATATTGTCGCTGAAGTCTGAGTTCTACACGTTTTCAAGGCTTTACTCCAAACATTGCGAGGGCAACACGGCACTCACGTTCGGGGACGCGTTCATGATTTACGCGGGGACTTTCACGCCGGAGAGCTTGCTTGATGATTCTGACGATGATATACGCCTAAAGCTGGAGCAAATATGGCCGGGGCATATGGGTCTTCTTGAGAGGCTGAAGAAGTTTTGCGGCTTCTAGCGGTGAGCGATGAGGAAAGTGCTTCACTCTGGAGCGGCCAAGTAAAGGACCTAGCGCGCGGAATTGACGTTATAGTATCGTGCGGTGATCTAAGGAATGAGTACCTGGAATTTCTACTGACGATGATAAATGCTCCCTTACTGTACGTTTTCGGTAATCATGACGAGAGCGGTCCGGAAGGGGGCATTTGTCTTGACGGGAGAGTTTGTGAGGTTGAAGGCGTGAGGTTCTTGGGACTCGGTGGCTCAATGCGTTACAGGCCGGGCAGAAACATGTACAGCGAGAGTGAAATGCGGCTGAGATTTTTACGTGCATGGCCGGGAATACTTCTCAAGGGTGGAATTGATGTCCTTGTAACTCACTCACCAGCGAGAGGATTCGGAGACCTTGATGACCTTGCACACAGAGGCTTCGAGACGTTCAACATGATAATCAGGAAATACAGGCCAAAGTATATGCTTCACGGCCATGTTCACGGATCTTATGGGAGGATAAAGAAGGAGCACAGCCACGAAGCAGGAACTAAGATACTTAATGTCTGCGGATACAGGATAATTGAAATGACATGAGATATACTTATTGCGACAATTAGGATAAATGGAGGACGAATCATGAACGCAATATTCACCCGAACAAGCACCCGAAAATTTACACCGGAAAAAGTCGACAGCAAGTACATCATCAAGATACTCCGCGCAGCAATGGCCGCACCCTCAGCCTGTAATCAGCAGCCTTGGGAGTTCTACGTTACCGATGACCCTGAAATCAACGCGAGGCTCTCACAGGTTACGCCTTACGCTGGCCCCGCGAAGAATGCTCCTGTTGTGATTGTCCCATGCTACAGGACGAATGATCTGATTGTCCCAGAAATGGTAAACATCGACATGGCCATATGCGCGGAAAATATTTTGCTTGAGGCTGAAGAGCTTGGACTTGGCGCAGTCATGCTCGGAATTTCACCCTTTGAGGATAGAATGAATGACGTTGCGGAAATCTTGAAGCTCCCGGAAAATTTCAGGCCTTTCACGATTATCCCGATAGGCTACCCCGCAAGCAAGCACCCTCAGGAAGACCGCTATGAGCCCTCAAGAGTCCACACTCTATAGATACGCCGAATTACTCGCCTCATGCACTCGCGCAAGACTCACAGGGACACGTGGAGCTGACGAGATATTCACGCTTCAGGTCATGGATTGCATTCCGTCGCTTGAGTTTTTGCCTGAAAATGGCCGAGTCATTGACGTTGGAAGCGGCGGAGGATTGCCGGGAATCGTGTGGGCGGTTTACAGGCCGGATTTGAGCGTTACACTTCTCGATAGCATCAACAAGAAGTGCGCTGCAGTCCGCGAAATCATTGACGCTCTGAATATCACGAATGTTGAGGTCGTCTGCTCACGAAGCGAGGATCACGCGAGAACTCACCGTGAGATTTTCGATATTGCCGGAGCGCGGGCGTTATCGTCAGCGGGAGTCACGGCCGAATTGCTGTCGCCTCTTGTGATGAAGGGCGGGCGCGTCCTGACCTTCAAGGGCGAAAAAGTGAACGATGAGATTTCCATTGTCGGCAAAAATTGGAAGAAGCTGGGACTATCCGAGCCATCGTTGCATTATTACGGCGGTGATGATTCGTCGAAGTGTATAGTAACATGGGAGAAAGTCAAGAATTGCCCGGCCATGTTTCCGCGAAGAACGGGGCTTGCCGGGATAAAATTTTTCTGGGAGTGATGAATTTGAAGCTGAAGGGTCTTCGTGATGCGCTGATGTTCGGTAAGGTACTGTCGGCTGGACTTGTTGTCGCGGGCTATGCGTTCTTAGGCGTGTGGCTGTCGAATTGGCTTGCGACTAATGGCTGGCCTATTCTCGTCTCACTTTGCGCTGTTCCGGCTGTTGCGGCTTTCGGAATGTGGCAGGGGTGGCTGTTCCTCACAAAAGGAAGCAAGAAAAAATAATGTATGCTATAA
>JAFRSL010000193.1 GCA_017427625.1 Synergistaceae bacterium
ACGATTGCCGGAATGGTTCCTCTCAAGCCCTATTACTTGGGAATCAAAGAGCCTGAGTACCCCAGAGTCGTAACGAGTCAGAAATGCGTAAGGACTAATGACATCGAGAACGTTGGCAGGACTGCGAGACATCACACTTTCTTCGAGATGCTCGGCAATTTCTCATGGGGCAGCTACTTCAAACACGAGGCTATAACTTGGGCATGGGAGTTTTTGACTCAGCGAGTCGGACTTGATCCTGAAAGACTCTATGCTACGATTTACCTTGACGATGACGAAGCTTTTAACGTGTGGCACAATGAAGTCGGCTTACCTGAAAGCAAAATCTTCAGGTTTGGCCAGGACGATAATTACTGGTTCATGGGCGACACAGGACCTTGCGGGCCATGCAGCGAGATTTACTACGACAGGGGCGAAAAGTATTCCTGCGGCAAGCCGACGTGCGGGGTAGGCTGCGACTGCGACAGGTACATGGAGATATGGAACCTCGTTTTCACGCAGTTCGACAGGCAGAAAGACGGATCGTTGCCATCATTGCCACACAAGAACATCGACACGGGAATGGGGCTTGAAAGACTCGCAAGCGTAATTCAGGGAGTCGATACTGACTACGAGACCGACCTTTTCACGCCGATGATTGAGCATACATGCAAGAGAGCCGGAATAACTTACGGTGCTGACCCCCATAACGACATGGCCGTTAGAGTTATTGCTGACCACGTCAGGAGCGTTGCTTTCATGCTTGCCGACGGTGTGCTTCCATCGAATGACGGGCCGGGATATGTTTTGCGCCGACTTCTGAGAAGGGCTGTCAGGTTCGGGAAGCTGCTGGGATTTGAGGGGCTTTTCCTGAATGAGTACATGCCTATTTTGATTGACGTTATGGGAAATCCTTACAGGGAGCTGATCACTCAGAGGCCGGTAATCGAGCAGATAATTGCGCTTGAGGAGGAGAAGTTCAACAAGACTCTCCGTCAGGGTACGGAGCTTTTTGACGCTGAGACATCTCACCTCAAGGCAGAGGGTGTAACGGAGATTCCCGGCGATGTTATATTCACGCTCTATGACACATACGGCTTCCCTCCTGAACTTACGCGGGAAATGGCGGGCGAACTTGGCTTCACTCTCGATGAGGAGGGCTTCAAGTCGGCCATGAACGCACAGAAGGAACGCGCAAGAGCATCAAGCAAGCAGAAGAAAAGCGCGCTAACCGGTGATGTCTACACTGAAATCGAGAACGAGGCAGGCGCAACAACTTTCACGGGCTACACGAAATCAACAGACAGCGGGAAGATTATCGCCCTCATAACACCTGAAGGACGAGTCGACTCTGTAACAGAAGCAGGGGAATTTGAGGTTGTCCTCGACAATACGCCGTTCTACGCTGAGAGGGGCGGGGAAGTCGGCGACACTGGAACCATGAAGGTGAACGGCCTGACTTTGAGCGTCATCAACACAGTACCTCACGGGAAGATCACAGTCCACACCGTGAAACTTGATACCGCCGGGACTGTCAGCGTCGGCGACGAAGTCATGTGTTTTGCGGACGATGAGAGACGCGCGGCAATAAGGCGTAACCACACGGCGACCCACCTTCTTCACGAGGCATTGGGGCGCGTATTGGGGCGACATGTCAGGCAGGCAGGCTCACTCGTAACGCCTCACTTCCTTCGTTTCGACTTCACCCATCATTCGGCTGTAACTGACGCTGAAATAGCGGAGGCCGAACGGATCATCAACACTGAAATCCTCGCAAACATTGAGGTCAACATCTCTGAACACTCAAAGGAGGAGGCTCAGTCTCTCGGTGCAAAAGCACTCTTTGACGAGAAATACGGCGATGTCGTGAGGGTTGTTGATGTTCCGGGCTTCTCGATGGAACTCTGCGGAGGATTGCACGTTTCAAGGACGGGCGATATTGGGAGCTTCAAGATTCTTCGTGAGGAGAGCATTGGCTCAGGCACAAGAAGGATTCTCGCAACGACGGGAATGAATGTAGTCGTCCTGCTTCAGAAACTCTTTGAGCTTAGGAACTCGATGACCGCATTGCTTTCAACCGACGAGGAAGGTCTCAACGACAAAGCCCGTGCATTGGTTGACGAACTGAAGACGCTGAAATCTCAGGTTCAGGCAGCGAAACTTCGTGAACTCTTGGAGAACTCGGAAAGATTCCTTGAACGTGAGGAAGTCGGCGGGGTGCTATTGCAGGTCGGAAGATTCCCCGACATTCAGGCGAACATGCTCCGTGATATTGGCGACAAGGCTCGCGCAAGACCTGAACCCAACGTCGTCATTCTCGCGTCGTTGAGTACTGAGGACAATTCATGCCAGCTCGTTGTTATGGCAGACGACAAAGCCGTTAACATGGGAGTGAATGCGGGCGCGTTGGTGAAGGAAGCCTGCGCTATTCTCGGCGGAAAGGGCGGGGGACGCAAGAATCTCGCTCAGGGCGGAGGTCGTGAAGGCTCGAAACTTGAGGAGGCATTGACTCGTATTCGTGAGCTTGTGAAGGAACAAGCCGGAAAATGAGCCGTGTCCTTGCGCTCGACATCGGAACTGTGAGGATCGGTGCGGCAATCTCGGACTCGCTTGGAGTAATCGCACAGGGTCTCGGTGTCTGGAAGGCTGAAAATGACGAGTGGCGACGTGATTTTGACGCGGCAATAACGAAGTATGATCCGAAGGTTATCGTCGTTGGGCTACCTTTGAGGACTGACGGGAAAGACAGCGAGGCTGCGGAAAAGGTTACTGCGATCGTCGAAGGACTGAGGGCGGAATATCCTGAACGGAACTTCGTGATGCAGGACGAGAGATTCACGACGGTGATAGCACAGCGGGCAATGATTGAGGCTGATACGTCGCGGAGGAAACGCCGGAAGAATGTCGACAAGGTTGCGGCGGTAATAATCTTGGAAGACTGGTTAGAGTCTCACAGACAGTGAAGAAATGTCCCTCTCTGAAATATGAGAGGGTTTAATTTTGCCTCTTGATAAACTAGAAACTTTCGTGAACGTAACTTTTTCTTCGTGAAGTGTCATTGCCCCTCTCTTGAATTTTTCCTAAACCTTGATGATAATTTAACTGTACAAAATACGAACAGGAGGAAGTATGCTTCGATGAAACTCGAAGGGAAAGGCTCAAACTATGAGAATCTATCTCGATAATTGCTGTTTCAACAGGCCGTATGATGATCAGAGTTCGTTTCGTGTCCTGCTTGAAACCCAGGCAAAACTCTATGTGCAGGAAAAAGTAAGGCAGGGGCTTTATGATTTAGTCTGTTCATGTTGCCTGTGCAGTCTACGCGGAATGCGATTATTTTTTGACCACAGATATAAGACTGCAAAAACGCTACAAAGGCACCGAAATAAAAATAGTTAATCCGTTGGAATTCATCTCTAATCACGGAGGGAGAAAGAATATGATTACGAATACAGCAAGTACCTTGTCGAAAGGAATGGAAATCCTTGCGGAGAATATGGGAATCGTTGAAGCCGAAAGATTTGTCTTCCTGATAAAATCGGAGCATTTCGATTACACCGAATGGCAGAGAAATTATTTCGATAATATCCCGCCGGAACAACTTGACGCTGACATTTCAAAGTATTTTGAAGCTCATCAAGATTCGTTTCCGAACGTGGTCAGACTATAAAAAGGAGTTTATTGTTCCAATGATAACAGCTCAAAGGTCAAAAGTGTTCGTGAATAATCAAACGTATACCGTGAATATTCCGCCGGAGTTCAATTTTCAGGCAGAGGAGGTCTACGTGAACAAAATCGGGGACGTTTTAATGATGACTCCAGTGAGTCGCCTCGCAGAAACTTTAGAACAAGGAGCGGCAATTCTGGCTTCATATTCGCAAGATTTCTTGAAGGACGGACAGCCGGAGGAAATCCTCTTTTGAAAGGAAGAATGAAGATATGTGTCAAGTTATGATAAATGTTCCCAATGCAGTATTGTTTGATACTCACATGAGCACTGATGAAACGACCGTGTTCGCAAGAAAAATGGTAGCTCTTGGATATTACACACAAAATAATATATCTATAGGCTATTGTGCGGAAATTGCTGGAATGACAGAGGAAGAGTTCATGATTTTTCTGGGGCAGAACAAAGTTGATATATATAGCTTTGACAGCGATGAGGAATTGATGAGGGATATTCAAAATGCGTAAGGTTATCGTAAACTCCACACCGCTGATCGGACTGTGCAAGATTGGCAGGCTGGACATTCTGAAAATAATGTATGAAAATATCACCGTTCCTCAAGCGGTATTTTCAGAAGCATTGAAATCAAGAGTCCGTAGATTAGCCGGAGAAGATTAGAGGGATTGAGGACTGGAAATGAGAAAATACGTAAAATACACATTGACGCAACGAAAAATGAGTGTAAAATTGCACAGCACAGCACTAACTACCTTTTTGTCTTTTCTGACAGAAAGTATCTAACCTTAACAGACAAAAAAATAAATTGTCGTCATGCAGGGGGAATATTTATCCCTCAAATTTTGCGTGGCGATTTTTTGCGTTCAAAAATTTTCAGAAGGAGGAAAATTCATGCGGAATAATTTTTCTGCGTTAATTCTCGTGATTATCCTTGCGATGTCGTTCGTATCATCGGCACAGGCGGCGGATATTACCCTGTCCTCAGCGGTCGTAATCAACAGCTCCAACAAATCGCAGTACGAGTGCAAAACTATCACGGGAACAATTCCTGCCGACTCATCAGCGGGAAAGATCGACAGCTTCATCTCGAAGGGTGCAATCGTAGTTGACGGAATCGAACTCAACCTCACGATTAACGGCCTCAATGTTGACTACTCCGAAAAATATTCAATGCTTTCGGGAATATCGCTCGTCAATAACGCAACACTTCACCTCACCGTCAA
>JAFRSL010000194.1 GCA_017427625.1 Synergistaceae bacterium
GAGTGGGCACCCAATGAGAAGGTCGCAATGGAGGCAGCTTTCGGAGCATCGCTTGCGGGTAAGAGAAGTTTTTGCGGAATGAAGCATGTCGGTCTCAATGTTGCCGCAGATCCTCTGTTCACGGTCTCATACACCGGCGTGAATGCTGGGATGGTCATCTGTGTTGCGGACGATGCAGGAATGCACTCATCACAGAACGAGCAGGACTCACGTCATTACGCAAAGGCCGCGAAGCTACCAATGCTTGAACCTTCGGATTCACAAGAGGCACTCGAATTTTTCCGAATGGCTTACGATATTTCGGAGGAATACGACTGTCCCGTTATCGTCAAAATGTGTACGAGGATCGCGCATTCTCAGTCGTTGGTCGAAGTTGGCGAACGTCAGGAAGTTCCCGCCCGTACATACGAGAAGAACATCGCAAAATATGTCATGATGCCGGGAAACGCAATCAGGAGGCACCCTATTGTTGAGGAGAGAATGAGGAGGCTTCAGGATTTCGCGGAGACCTCAGGCATTAACCGCATAGATTCCGGCACTGATACATCGGTCGGAATAATAACGTCGTCAACATGCTACCAGTATGTGAAGGAAGCATTGGGCGACACATATCCTGTGCTGAAACTCGGAATGATTTGGCCTATGCCTGACGCTAAGATTCGGGAATTTTCGGGGACTGTAGGGAAGCTCGTAATCGTTGAGGAACTTGACGGTTTCATCGAGGAACATTGCCGTGAATTGGGGCTGAAGTGCGAGGGGAAATCACTCTTCGGATATTTGGGCGAGTTGAGCCAGAATGTAATCGCGGAGAAATTGGGCCGTCCTTCAGCTTCAGGGTTGAGGCTCGATGATAGTGTGAAGATCCCTGCGCGTCCTCCGATGATGTGCGCGGGGTGTCCTCACAGGGGGCTTTTCTTCACGCTGAATCAGGCGAAATGTACGGTGCTTGGCGATATTGGCTGCTACACGCTTGGAGCGGTTGCACCTTTGTCGGCAATGGAGATGACTCTCTGCATGGGAGCTTCAGTGAGCGCGCTTCATGGTTTCAGCAAGGCTGGCGGAAAGAACGTCGTCGCGGTAATCGGGGACTCAACGTTCATGCACTCAGGAATGACTGGCCTCGCTAATATCGCGTACAACCAAAGCAAAGGTGTCGTAATAATCCTCGACAACTCGATAACGGGAATGACGGGGCATCAGCAGAACCCAACGACTGGCCTCAACATTAAGGGCGACCCGGCCGGAAAGATTGACCTTGAGAGTCTTTGCCGGGCAATGGGCTTCAAGCGTGTCAGAGTTGTTGACCCTTACAACCTCAAAGAATGCGCTGATGCTGTGAAGGAAGAACTCGCCGCTGATGAGCCTTCAGTGATAATCTCGCGGAGACCTTGCGCTTTGCTGAAGTACGTCAAGCACAATCCTCCGCTCAGGGTTGACACGTCGAAGTGCGTGGGCTGCAAGTCGTGCATGAAGATAGGCTGCCCAGCTCTCTCAATGAAGGACGGGAAGGCTCGTGTTGATGCTACGTTGTGCGTTGGCTGCGGTGTCTGTGAACAGAGGTGCAAGTTCGGAGCGTTTATGTCTACAGCAAAGGAGGGCGCATAACAATGACCACAAAGAACATCATGATCGTCGGAGTCGGAGGACAGGGAAGCGTCCTCGCCAGCAAACTACTCGGCCACTTACTCACCGCACAGGGCTACGATGTGAAAGTTTCGGAAGTTCACGGAATGAGTCAGCGCGGAGGAAGCGTTGTAACCTACGTCCGTTACGGCGACAAAGTATATTCACCCGTAATCGACAAGGGGCAGGCAGACTTCATTGTGTCGTTCGAGATTTTGGAGGCTGCTAGATGGTTAGGCTACCTCGCTCCAAACGGACAGATCGTAACCTCAACTCAGCAGATTGACCCCATGCCAGTACTCACAGGCGCAATGTCTTACCCTGATAACCTCCTCGAAGAAATCAGGAAGTCAGGCGCAAAGGTTGATGCCCTCGACTGCCTCAAACTCGCAGAAGAGGCCGGAAGTTCCAAAGCCGTAAACCTCGTGCTTCTTGGGAGACTGTCGCATTACTTCACGGACATATCACCGGAAGCATGGCAGGAGTCAATCACAGCGTGTGTGCCCGCGAAATTCTTAGAACTGAACAGGAGAGCGTTTGATTTAGGTAAGAACGCATAAGAGATATATTCATAGCAAGGAAGGTTTTATTGTATGGGAAATTATTATCAGCCGGAAATTGAGACAATGCCGCGCGAAGAAATCCGCAAGTTGCAGAATGAGCGACTTCTGAAGCAGGTTCGCCACGCTTGGGAAGATGTGCCATATTACCGCAAGAAGATGCAGGAAAAAGGCCTTACCCCCGACGACATAAAGTCGATGGATGACCTCCACAAGCTTCCGTTTCTCACGAAAGCAGATCTCCGCGAGGCATATCCTTATGGCCTCATGGGAAAGCCCCTCAAGGACTGCGTTCGCATTCAGTCAACATCAGGGACAACAGGGCAGAGAGTCGTAGCGTTCTACACACAGCATGACCTGCATCTCTGGGAGACTATGTGCGCGAGGGCAATAGTCGCGGCGGGCGGAAGCAATGAGTCGGTCGTTCAGGTCTCATACGGCTACGGTCTGTTCACGGGCGGTCCCGGTCTTAACGGCGGAAGTCATCTCGTAGGCTCACTCACGATTCCTACGTCAAGCGGCAACACTGACAGGCAGATTATGTTCATCAAGGATTTATCCGCGACAATACTCTGCTGTACACCGAGCTACGCGGCATTCATCGGCGAGCGCATGAAGGAAATGGGAATGACCCCCAACGATATACCGTTGAAGGCCGGAATTTTCGGTGCTGAGGCTTGGAGTGAGAGCATGAGGCGCGACATCGAGGCCACAATGGGCATCAAGGCTTATGACATTTACGGGCTCACAGAGCTTTGCGGGCCGGGCGTTTCGTTCGAGTGCGAGGATCAGCACGGTATGCACGTCAACGAGGACTACTTCATTCCCGAAATCATTGACCCTGAGACCGGCGAAGTCCTCCCAGAAGGAAGCACTGGCGAACTTGTCTTTACAACGTTGGAGAAAGAAGCGTTCCCGTTAATCCGTTACAGGACACGCGACATCACGAGCCTGAGTTACGAGCCTTGCCCTTGCGGAAGAACTCACGTCAGGATGTCGAGGCTCAAGGGGCGCACTGACGACATGCTCATCATTCGCGGCGTTAATGTGTTCCCGTCGCAGATTGAGACCGTTCTCATCAATCAGGGCTACCCTGCGAACTACCAGATTATTGTTGACAGGGTGAACAACACGGACACGCTCGATGTCAGAGTCGAGATGACACCTGAGATGTTTACGGACAATCTTGGAATCGTCAACCAGAGGCAGGCGAAACTCGTTGAAGGTCTGCGCTCAATGCTCGGACTTACGGCGAAAGTTACGCTTGTTGCGCCGAAGACGATTGTGCGTTCGGAAGGAAAAGCAGTACGAGTAATCGACAACAGGAAAATATAGAAAGGGTGAAGAATAATGAGCGTAAAACAGATTTCGGTATTTCTGGAAAATCGTCCGGGCTGCCTTCATGAGATGACGAAGGTACTTGCCGACGCTAAGATTGACCTTCGCGGGTTGTCGCTTGCTGAGACGAGCGATTTCGGCATAGTGAGGCTGATCGTTGATGATGTTACGGGGACTGCAAGCACGTTGAGGGACGCGGGATTTGTGGCGAGCATGACGGACGTTATGGCGGTTGAAGTTCCTAATGTTCCCGGCGGACTGAATAGGGTGCTTGAGATTCTCGACGGCGCAGGAATTAACGTTGAGTACATGTACGCTATACTCGGCAACAAGAAATCCGATACGGCCTACATGATATTCCGAGTGAACGACAACGCAAAGGCATCGTCTGCGCTGAGAAGTTCGGGCGTTAAGATTATGGAAGCTGAGGAGCTTTCGGCACTGTAAGAGTTTCGGAAAAAAAGACAAGAAGCCTCCCCAGATAACAAGCGGGGAGGTTTTATTTTTGAGGAGGGAAAATTCATGAACGTAAAGCAAATTTCTGTGGTAATGAGCAATGAGCCGGGAAGTGTCCTGAGAATGGCGAAAACTCTTTCCAAGAATGATATATACATCAGGGCGTTGACGGTCGCTGACTCAAGCACATTCAGCACGGTCAGGATAATTGTCGACAACGTACTATGGGCTTCGTCGGTTCTGAAGGAGGCGGGCTTCACCGTGAGCCTGAGTGATGTCATAGCCGCCGGAGTTCCTGACACACCCGACGGTCTTGCGAGCGTTCTGGAAATTCTTGACGCTTCGGGGATCAACATAGACTACATGTACGAGATACGCGGCAACAAAAGGCACATCACGACAGAAGGGACAGACATGCAGCTCTTCGTCTTCAAGGTCAGCGATAATGCCAGAGCTATGGAGGCGTTCGGGGCTGAAGGGGTAAAAGTTTTCGGACAAGGTGAACTTTCGGCACTGTAACAAGAAATTCCTCCTGCTGAAAATTAGGCGGGGGGATTTATTTTTGCTATAATTTCAAAAATTCACAAGATATTTTTAGGAGGACATTATGTCAAAATTAGAACGTTTTTTCCCGTATCACACTAATGATTACCCTGCAGCACTGCGAGAAATCAGGGCCGGACACAAGGAAACGCATTGGATATGGTACATATACCCGCAGCTTCGAGGCTTGGGGAAAACTACGCGCGCCTACGAATTTGGCATTGAGGACGCTGACGAGGCGAGACTATATCTGTCCCACCCAGTATTAGGCCCTGACCTTCTCGAAATCACCGAAGCACTCCTCAGTTTAGACACGAATGATCCCGTTGAAGTCATGGGAGTAATCGATGCCATGAAGCTGAGATCGTGTATGACACTTTTCGCGAGCGTTTCGGAAAAAGGCTCGGTATTCCACAAGGTACTGGATAAATTCTATGGCGGTGAAATGGATGGTGTTACACTCTCTATGCTGAAGTCCTGAGCGGAAACTTTCTCTGTTCTTCGGCAAGAAATTTCCTCGCTATAGCCATTCGCTGAGGACGAGAGTTTCTTTTGGCCGATGCTTATCACACTGAGGTTGGCACCGCAGATCTTCCGGCATAATATTGTTATGTCAGTTGACGAGAATTTGTCGGCCTCAGTGTATTTTGTGTTAATCGCTTGAGCATGTCGAACAAATCCTTTTCAAAATTTCTCATCACAAACGAAATTCTTCGTGAACGTTACTTTTCTTGCGTAAAAGTGGATTCCAAGTCCTTGTAAATTGTAATTGACATCTGAGATAATTAGCAAATAAAAATACGGGCAGGAGAAAATTTCATTGAGACGCAAGTTTAGGAAATGAGGCAGTCTATGAGGAAAATCATCTTTATCGCATTCTTTCTTCTTTTTGCCGCCATAGCAGGGATTCATCAGATCCAGAAAAGCCAGGTGGACACGAATGTTACAGCTAAGACCACGAAAGTCGGCGTACTGATAAACGGAAGCCGCTCGGATCACAGTTATTGCCAGGCACATTATGAGGCACTGGAGGCCATCAAAGACGAGCTTAACCTCGAGTTCGTGTATCTGGAGAATGTCCCAATGGATTGCTACAAGGACATCGTAAGCCTCATACGCGATAAGGGCTGCAAGATTGTTGTGGCTATTTCTTACGAGTTTGGCAGGGACATGATGAAGGCTGCGGAGAAGTATCCCGATATTTATTTTTTCCATGCGTCAGGTGTCAATCATCGGAAAAATTTCTCATCTTTCTTCGGCAGAATGTATCAGGCACGTTATCTTTCAGGAATCGCGGCAGGAATGAACACGAAGACAGGAGAGCTGGGCTATGTTGCAGCGTTCCCGATTTCGGAGGTCATAAGGGGAATCAATGCCTTCACTCTTGGCGTAAGAAGTGTCCGCCCTGATGCCGTCGTTCATGTTCGTTATTGCAATTCATGGCAGGGTGATGAGGTTGCCGGGGAAGCCTGCCGGAAGCTGCTGAGACTTTATCCCATTGACGTTGTTGCCATGCATACAGATTCCCTCCAGCCGCACATAGAAGCCGACGCGAGAGGCATATGGTCTGTGGGTTACAACATCGACAACGCTGCTATGTTCCCCGATACATATTTGACCGCCTGCATATGGAGATGGGACGTTTATTACCGCAAACAGATTCTCAACTGTCTTCAAGGGAAATTTCACGGACATCATGATTTGATAGATATGAATGAAGGCATTGTCGCTCTCTCGGGATTATCCAGCCATGCTGATCCGGAGACGAAAGCGAAAGTTCAGGCTGCCGACGAAAAGCTGCAGACTCTGGAATTTGACGTATTTTACGGCCCAATCATAGACAACACAGGGTATCTCCGCGTCGAGGAAGGAGAATCCTTGCCTGACGATGAGATGTTTAACCGCTTTTACTGGTACGTGGAGGGTGTGAAGGTTGAAGAGTAAGGAATGGATGTTACATCATAATCTGCCGCTGCTTATGGTGGGACTTATCTGCATCGTTCTGGTGGTTGTGATATGGAGTTTCCAGTTGCCAGAGACGGAACGGCGTATTGTGGTCGGCTGCGTCTTGGTCGGTGCTAGAGACGATAAGGGCTGGAACGAAAGCCACAGCATCGGGTTGTCGAATGCCTGCCAAACATACGATTGCGGCTTTATGGCTTGGGAATGGGTTGCTGAGAGCGAGCCTACTGTGTCCGCTGCCGTAAGGGAGCTTGTGAACGATGGGGCTAACGTCATCTTTCTGACCAGTTTCGGGTACGGTGAGTACATGGACGAGATTGCCCGTAAATATCCGCACGTTGCATTCTTCGGGATTTCAGGCGAGGGAGCGGCCAAGAACTCCACAACTTACTTTGCCCGTTTGTATCAGGCTCGATATATTGCCGGCATAATCGCTGGAGCAGAAAGCAAAACAGGCATTCTCGGTTATGTTACTTCCACGCCGAATCCTCAAGTGAACCGCAGCATCAATGCCTATGCAATGGGAATGCGTGTCGCAAATCCAAAAGCTAGGCTCATCGTTCGTTTCACCGGGAGCTGGGAGAATAAGGCGGCGGAACTTGAAAGCGTCATTTTGCTGGCCGAGAAGGGTGCTGACGTTATAACATATCATGAGGACAGGCCATATGCGGTACAAGAAGCTGAGAGATTGGGACTTATGAGTATTGGCTATGATGCAGTATACGAGAAATATTCCGATAGATTCCTGACGGCGGCTTTGTACAACTGGAAGGTACTCTATGAGAAGGTGCTGGGTGATTACATGAGCGGAAGATCGAATTTTTCCAACAGCTATTGGCTTGGCTTCGATGAGGGGGCAGTCGATCTGTATCCTTTATCTCCACGTGTATCAGAGAAAACGGCATATCTTGCTTCTGTTGAAAAACAAAGAATCTTGGAGAACCGCAGCGTTTTTTCAGGCGTAATTTACGACAACAAGGGAAATCTTCGCTGCGATAAAGACGAAAGGATCAGCGACCATGAACTTTTCACCGGCATGGACTGGTTCATAGAAGGGGTAGAGATTTATGAGTAAGCGAATATCCTTTATGGGAAAAGGCTCTCTCTTTGTAATGGGAGTCTTCGGAGTGCTTTTGATTTCTGTGGGAGTTATGTTCAATGTGCGTATGAGCGAACTTCTTACGGCTTACACAGAGAACCAGACAAAGCGTCAGGCGGAGACCCTTGCGGAGAAAGCGGCAGAAATTTTTGGGACTGAGCTGAAAACGCTGGCCTATATTGCCTCGAAAATCGAAGCCAACCCTGAAGAAGTCGGGAATCTTATACCTATGATTTTCAACGAGAAGGGTATACGTCAAGGGCTTCTGACCATTGACGGACATGCAATGTACGGAAACGCACTTTCTCTGCACACGTACAGCGGCATAAAGACTGCGTTTCGCGGCATAAGTGCCATAACTTTCGCCAGTGATAAGGGACTTCTCTTCACCTATCCTGTATTTCACGGCAAGAACGTCAAGTACGTCCTCTATCGTCTTTACCCGATTAAGTCCATCGCTGAACGTTTTTCCATAACCTGCTACGACGACATCGGCAAAATATCAATCGTAACGAGGGACGGAGATATAGTTGTCCCTTTCGCAGAAAATGCTTCTGAAGATGTTGCCTTTATGCAGAGCAATGAAGTGAGGGGATTTTACCGCTCTATGCACCGTGAGATGGAGGTGTCAGTGGCGGCAGCTCATTCATTTCATACGGTACGCGGGGAAATGCTGTTGTTTGAGGCAGAGATTCCGGGCACGGATTATATCCTGATGGGGTTTGTGCCAACGGTGAAAGCCTCAGAAGGAATCGAGAACATAACACTCTTGGTGATATGGGTATTCGGCCTTTTGATGCTTCTGGTTGCTGTTGGGGCAATGTATCTTGTCAGCGTCCGCGTTCAGATTCAGGAGAGCGATGAACTTAGGGAGGCAAAGGCAGCGGCTGAGAGGGCATCTCAGGCAAAAAGCGTGTTCCTCTCCAACATGTCGCACGAAATACGAACGCCGATAAACGCGATACTCGGCATGAACGAAATGATCCTTCGTGAGAGTGATGAGCAAAACGTCATTGAATACTCCGAGAATATCCGAACGGCTGGAGCAACGCTTCTTGGCCTCGTGAATGACATCCTTGACTTCTCGAAAATCGAGGCCGGAAAAATGGATATTATTCCCGTAAATTACGACCTTTCCTCCGTGATCAACGATCTCGTCAACATGATACAGGCAAGGGCGGACAAGAAGGAGCTTCTGCTGAAACTCGATTTTGACGTGAACATTCCCAAGATGCTTTACGGCGATGAAGTCCGTATCAAGCAGGTAGTTACGAACATTCTCACTAATGCCGTGAAGTACACAGAGAAGGGCAGCGTAACATTCCATATCGGTTATGAGAAGATTGCGGACAATCCTGACGGGGTATTCCTGAACTTCTCCGTATCGGATACCGGCATAGGAATAAAGCCTGAAGACATGGCAAAGCTGTTCTCGGAATTTGAGCGGATCGAGGAAAAGCGCAACCGCAGCATCGAGGGCACAGGGTTGGGAATGAACATCACAAAACGGCTGCTTGAGATGATGGGTACTTCACTAAAAGTTGAGAGTGTGTACGGTGAAGGTTCAACGTTCTCATTCCGTCTTCAGCAGAAGGTCATAAAGTGGGAACCGCTCGGAGATTACGAGGCCGCACACAGGGCATCGTTGTTGTCGATTGAGAAGTATCAAGAGAGATTCACCGCCCCTGACGCTCATGTACTTGTCGTTGATGATACGCCGATGAATTTGACGGTGTTCAAGGGACTGCTCAAGAGGACGCTCGTGAAAATTGATACGGCAGACAGCGGAATTGAAGCTCTCTCACTTGCGAAGGAGAAGAAATACGATGTTATTTTCCTCGACCACATGATGCCTAACATGGACGGAATAGAGACGCTTCAAAGGCTTCGTGCTGAAACGGAAGGGCCGAACATAAAGACTGCCGCGATATGTCTGACAGCTAACGCAATATCCGGCGCGCGCGAGGAATATTTGGCTGTGGGCTTCGATGACTATCTTACAAAGCCTATAGATGCCGTGAAACTTGAGGAGATGATGATACGTTACCTTCCGCCGGAGAAGGTACTTGCTCCTAACAGCGACACTGAGACTGAACAGAAAACCGAATTGCCGGAGTGGCTGTACGGAATTGACGAACTTGACGTTGAAGCCGGACTGAAGCATTGCGGCGACGAAGATGCTTATCTTGACACCCTGAAAATTTACGGCGGTTATTCCTCAACAGGAGCGGACGAGATTGCGGGCTTCTGGAGCGTTCGGGACATTGCCAACACGACGGTAAAGGTTCATGCGCTGAAGAGTACGTCGCGTGCTATCGGTGCGGAGTCGCTTGGAACTCTTGCGGAAAAGCTCGAACTTGCCGGAAAAGCTGGTGATGAGGCTGTGCTTGATGCTGAACTTGCCGGACTGCTGGAGCGTTACCATGCTTTGGGAGCAGCGTTATCCCCGTTGTATGCTCCTGCGAAAAATGCTCAGGACGACGATGAACTTCCGCTCATTTCAGAAAATGAATTGCGCGAAGCATATAATTCTATCCGTGAGTGTGCTTTGAGCCTTGACGCTGAAGGTGCGGTCTATGCGTTGGACTATCTGAACGGTTTTCGCCTTTCTGAGAACGAGAAGCGGAGAGTCGAACAGCTCCGAGACGCGGTGAACGATTTTGATTGGGATCGCGTAAACGAAATTCTAGCGTAAATTTAAGGAGGTATTCATAATGGCAAAGAAAATCTTGCTGATCAACCAAAACGCAGTTCTGATAACCGGCAGACTGATCCCGCTTCTGAAAAGCTCAGAGGTTGAATGTGCAAGTGTCGAACCTGATGCAGAGAAAGTAATGCGTGAGAAGGACAGTGCGGATGTTTTCGTGCTTCTTGCGGGAGACTTTGTGTACGAGTTCAAAGATTTTCTGGTGTCCTTGAAAGATGCCGCTGCCGGAAAACCGCTTTGTGTCATGGGCTATGACAAGGAGATCGAGGCAATCGAGCAGAGTATCCCCAAGAACATGATAGCGCGCGAATTTGTCCGTCCCATAGACATGAACACCCTGTCAAACGCATTGAAGATGATGCTTAACTCCAATGATGGGAACAAGGAGAAAAAGCAGATTTTGCTTGTGGACGACGACATTACGTTCCTGAAGATGATGCAAAAGTGGCTTGGGACGAAGTATCGCGTTGCCGCAGCACGTTCCGGCCCGCAAGCTCTGAGTTATCTGGCAGAGCATACGGTTGACCTCATACTTCTGGATTACGAGATGCCACTGATGGACGGCCCGAAAATTCTTGAAGCGTTACGCAGCAAGCCGAAAACTGCGACTATCCCCGTGATCTTCCTGACAGGCAAGAATGACCCTGAGAGTGTGAGGAACGTCATGAGCTTAAAGCCGACAAGCTACCTCCTGAAGTCCATGAGCAAGGAGGAAATACTGGATTTGCTGGATAAGTTTCTTTAACTTTTAGATTAGTTTATAAAGTGGATATATGAGAGGAGAAATTGCAGTGAACGAAATAATCAAGGCCATCAAAGAACGCCGGAGCATTCGGAAATACAAGCCTGACATGCCGAAGCGCGAGGACATTGACGCTATAATCGAGGCAGGACTCTATGCGGCCAGCGGAAAAGGAAGCCAGTCCCCCATCATCGTTGCCGTAACGAACAGGGAA
>JAFRSL010000195.1 GCA_017427625.1 Synergistaceae bacterium
TATTCCTGCGAAGTCCGCAGGTTCGTGAGGCACTCGAAGATTTGCTCGACGTCAGAGGCGGTCTTGCCTGCGGAATCTGCAACGGCTTTCAGGCTCTCGTGAAGACAGGATTATTGCCTCATGGCCGAATCATGAATCCCGATGAGCTTTCGACAACTCTCACATTCAACCGAATCGGACGCCATCAATCACGCATAATTCGCTCACTCGTTACGTGCAATAATTCAGCGTGGCTCAGATTCACGAAGCCCGGCGAGGTCTACTCGATCCCAATCTCACACGGCGAGGGAAGATTCCTTTGCAGCGAGGAGGAATTTACGCACCTAATGAAGAACGGTCAGATTGCCGGACAATACTGCGATTATGAAGGAAATCCGTCAATGCTTACGGAATACAATCCCTCAGGTTCGTGTTATGCTGTAGAATGTGTAACGTCCCCAGATGGCCGCATACTCGGCAGAATGGGTCATGTCGAACGTACAGGGGATAATCTTTACAGGAACGTCTCAGGAATTTACACCATGAAATTCTTTGAGGCAGCCTGCTATTATTTCAAGAAATCATAATGTAAGGAGCTGTTAGTTTTTGAACCGCAAAATTATTGAGCAGTATCTTGGCCGCAGTGTCGAGATTATGTTGATGCCGGACGGACGAAAAACCTCCGGCGTAGTTCTTCGTTGCGAGGACGATTTCTTTGCGCTTGGGAATGCAACGGGCGATGAGGCCATCTATGTCTACCCGATTGTATGGGGGATAAATCCTGTTGCCGCACAAAACCCGCCTTCAGTTTCCGTTGCTCAAGTAGCCGTCCCAATTCCAATACCCGTGCCGTCTCCCGTGCAAGTTACGCCTGCCCCGGCAGTGAAGCCTAAGATTGCAGTGCCTTCTGCGCCTGTTCAGGTTGAAGCTGTTCACACTGAGCCTGTTCAGAAATCAGAGCCTGATCATTCATTCGGAGAAGAGCTTGAAGCGTGTTATGACGAGCTTGACGCGAGGGCTGACGAGTATATCCTTAACGCTGAATATGTCCGGAAGTTCAAGAGGGACAGGATGGACAAGATCCAGAATACCCTTGAGAGTATCCTGACGAAGTACAGCTATGCAGTAAGCGTGAAAGAAGACAGGCCGTATTCAATGAGAATGAGGCAGATATTGGACGAGGCTAAGGCTTTATGGAGGACTAACCAGTCTAATATAGCAGCTTGTGAAATTTACGGGTTTGTACTTTACCTTATGGGCGAGAATACAAAGAGCGTGAAGGTCTACATGGGCATTCATGATTTTCGGGCAGCATATACGGCATCGACGTCAGCAGCTTCGAGAATGTTAGCCGCAGCTTGTCTTATAGTGAGCGAGCCTTTAACACCCCGAAATTTTGCCGCGATTCTGAAACTCGAACCGCCGCAGGTTAATGCGATTCTTCGGTGGGTTATCGACAGTTACGTTTTGAACAACGATTATCCGGAAGATTACAAGGAGCTATGCTTCAGGTGTTCAAGTGCGGCGGCTTGGAAAATTTTGGGCTACACGCCGGAGTCATTGCCGGATCAGAAAACGCTTCATTCAAAAGAGAATATCGAGGCTCTCAGAAAGTGGCTTGAGGCACAGCGAACCGACACGAAAATTATTGATGACGCGCTGAGGCTTGCGGATAAGGCGAATATGTCAGTCCGTCCGGACTCGGAAAAGTTCAGGAGCATAGACTGGAAGACTCAGAGATTCGACGGTGAGTTCGACTATTTCAACCCAAACAGGGATAAACTCTATGGCTTCATCAAGTCTCCAATCCTCAAGAAGTATAACGTTCCATTAAGGTCAGAAGGATCAGTGTTCGTTCACATCAATCAGGTTGAAGACCGTGCGCTCCGCCGGAAATTGCTGACGTGCGGGAAAATGAAGCCCATGTTCCGCGTAACTTTCAGGTTAGGGAATAACATTGAAGGCCCTGCCGCCTATGACGTTAAAGAAAAGACTGAATCGCCCTCAGCATTCACGGTTGACATGAAGTCGGCACTCTCAGAGGAAGGCGAAATAGACTTTTTCATGCGCTATAATGACCCGCCGTTCGGGAAGATTCGCGCTAAGGACAAGACAACTTACTCATTCAACGAGAAGAATATTATTGACCCGATATTGGCGGTATTCCTTGAGATTGAGCCGTCAGCGGAAGGACACCCTGTAAGATTCACGAAGAGCATGAACGAGAACGGGAAGATTCAGGTTCAGAACGTAGAGTCAGCAGTCCCGTTCCCCGAAGAAAGAGTTAGGTCATGGGAAAGTTCAGGCATGATTCAGAAGGCAAAGGACCGCCTGAATATTCCTGAGCCTGGTAATGAGAACGTTCCGGAACCGCTCCCAGAAGTTCCCGAAGAACTAAGCCCTGAGCTTGAGGAGATTGTGTCGAGAGGATACGTTCCGCTTGATCCTTACACTCCTGAGACAAAGGGGCTGAAGCATTACCGTCAGCGTGAGACCCGTGAGACTGCGGGAAAGACCGTGAAGGTTGAGACGTTCAGCGAGCTTCCGAAGTTCCTTCAGGACAGGATACTTTCGATCTCGATGCTTGGGAAGTACAGTACGCCATATCTTACTGACACGTATTACAGCGCGGGGCATTACAAGGAAGTTCGTGCGAACTACCTCTCAATGATGAGCCGTTTCAACAGCGAGGATATGTCATTGACCAACGCCGAAAGAGCCGAAAGGTGCTTCATAATGGCGCGGTATGTCTACAACTTCTTCAATCTTGCTGGCGAAAACGACAAGAGACTTTACCCGGCATCAGAGGAGGACAACATTCGCATCATGGCCTACAAGGGATTGGAGTACCTTCTCTACGCCCAGCTTGACGGAGCGAAGAAGAACGAGGAGAACTACGACACTGCGCGTAGGTACTGCCTCCTTAAGATTGCCGACGAGATTCAGGAGAGCCGGAGGATTGATGAGAACAATGCGTGGCTCAGGATATATGTCTACTCATACTTCGTGAACGGACTGAGATTTCACAGCCAGTCAGGGAAGTGGACGGCACAGACGGTCTCATTGTCGGGGTGCAGCTTACTTGAGTGCAACAACTTTGGAAAATTCTTCAAGGGCCTGATGACGTTAGCATATCTTGCCGGAGCTGAACTTCTAACACCGACACTGAAAGCACTTCTCCACAGCCTCGAATATTCAGGGAGCCTTCTCTCGGAGCTTGGTCTTGACGCGAATGTCTACTCTAAGGACAACGCAGAGAGTGAGATACAGGCAGCGTTCCAGAAGACACTTGACGGCTACAACAGGCGCGGGGATATGATGATTCAGGACGCGGAAGTTAGACTTTCACCGGAAATCCTGAGGATATTGAGCGTTCAGAACATGATAGTGAGGCTGATGAAGGACGAGCTTTGCAAGATACTGAAGGCAGCTCCTGAGAATCTCGACGAGGCATTGAAGAAGGCGAATCCAATGCTTGCCTCTGAGGAGTACACTCACTCGCTCGCTAAGACCAAGAGGAAGTACAATCCTGATGCCGGACTTCTCGATGTTCTCCCGATAAACGCGCTTGGAGCTGTGATGCGGAAGTACTGGAACGAATGCTTCGGGGCATACTTCGGCGGAAAGCCCTATGCGTCGTACTGGAAGGACAAGTTCGCAAAATTGCAGTGGGTCAGAGATCCTGTGTTCCACGCTCATCCTGAGTACATCAAGAATGAGGATATTGACGAGGCGAAGGCGGTATGCATTGAGATAGCAGGTTATCTCGGAGGAAGGTAGAAAGATTGTCCCGGTCTTGAAGAGAGGCCGGGATTTTTTTACACAATGAGGTCGACAATTAGACCGTTGAGAAGCGAATATATGATGACGAATGCAAGGTAGCCCACGAATTTCCAGCCGCCCAAAACGATTTTAAGCGCACCGAGATTCGTAATCTTTGTGGCAGGCCCTGTAATCATGA
>JAFRSL010000196.1 GCA_017427625.1 Synergistaceae bacterium
TCATGTCGGATCGTGATGGACTCAAGGCCGTTTGAGAATATGATTTCGTGAGTGCCGACCTCTGAGCCGTATCGCAATGAGTGTATGCCGATTTCATTCTCTGGACGCTTGCCGTTTTCGTGGCGGCCGATGTTGAAGGTTGAGCCTTCTCTTGCTGACTGTACGCGCTTTGCGAGCATCAATGCCGTGCCGCTTGGAACGTCGAGCTTCTGGTTGTGGTGAGCCTCAATCATCTCGATGTCGCATTCCCCGAAGAGTCTGGCAACCCTCTCCGCAATGTCGGCAACCAGCGCAACCCCCACCGACATGTTGGGCGATATGAATATGGGGATACTCTTTGAGGCTTCACGGATTATTGCGGTTTCGTCGTCGGTCTGACCTGTCGAGGCAATTAGGACGGGGAGATTACGTTTGACACAGTACGATGTTACGGCCTTAGTCGCGGCGTGATTGCTGAAGTCGATAACGCAGTCGGCATTTCCCGTGAAGTCATCGAGTGCGTGATATTTCCCGTCAGCAGTCTCAAAAGCAACGTCAACAAGCGCAGCGATGTTCTCACTTCCGGCCATGTCCGCGAGCATATGACCCATCTTCCCGCCCGCACCGTTTATGATTATCTTCATGGCTAGATTAACCCCTGTTCCTTCATGAGCGCAAAGAGCTTCTCACGGTGTGCGTCCTCCATTGGCACTAACGGAAGACGGAGGTAGTTCTCGCAGAATCCCATCGCTGACATTGCGGCCTTAACGGGGATCGGGTTAGTCTCGCAGAATAGCGCGTTGATTAGCGGCAAGTATCTGCACTGTAACTCAGCAGCCCCCTTAACGTCGCCCGCAAAGAATTTCTCGCAAATCTCCATCGTCTGCTTTGGCGCTGGGTTCGACAACACCGAGATTACTCCAAGCCCTCCCATTGAGAGAATGGGGACAATCTGGTCATCGTTGCCGGAATAAATGTCCATTCTGTTGCCGATTAACTGCGCCGTGTGGACTATCTTGCTGATGTTAGAATTTGCTTCCTTGATGCCCTGAATCATTGGGTGGTATGACAATTTTTCGTAGGTCTCAGGCTCAATGTTGATTCCTGTTCGTGATGGGACGTTGTAGAGGATTATGGGCTTCGTTGAGGCGTTGGCGATGGTCTCATACATTTTCACGAGGCCGCCCTGTGTCGTCTTGTTGTAGTATGGCGTAACGCAGAGCATAGCGTCAGCACCTACATCGCAGCAATACTTCGTGAGCTGTACGGCATATCGCGTGTCATTCGAGCCTGTTGCGGCAATTACGACACATCGTCCTGCAATTCTTTCGACCGCGAACTTAACGACTGCCTTGTGTTCCGCGTCATCGAGGGTTGAACCTTCGCCCGTTGTTCCGGCGATTACGAGAGCGTTGATGCCCTGCTCACACTGCCAGTCAATAACTTTTCCGAAAGCGTCATAATCGACACCCTTCTCGTTCATCGGGGTAATTAGGGCTGTAGCTACTCCCTTGAAAATCGGCTTGTCTGTCATAAGAAAATCTCTCCGTTCATGAATTTATGTACACAAAAAAGACCGCCCACCTTGTGAATGAGCGGCCCTTGTTGTATGCTGATATAATTCTCCGTCACTCACTAAGGCAAAACGACAAAATTACGCTTTATCTTGAGCAATGACGCACGAAAAGGAACAAAGTTAAACATCATTGAAATTTTTGCTGACATAGATTTATGCTCCCTTCCGCAAATTTTGAAATTATCGCGTGAAATTTTATAACGTGAAAATATATTCTGTCAACTTTGCGGCCATTATTGCAGGTTAATTTGACTTTCCAAACTTTACGTGTTTTAATTACCCAACAAATAATCTTGATCACAAGGAGATGTAATGCCATGAAAAGGGCAGGTAAGTTATTGTTTGTGCTGGCTCTGATGCTGATTACAGGCGTTGGGGCAGGCCATGCGGCTAACTACGTGTATGTTACGACAAACATGACGTGGGCAGAGTTTTACGCAGGCGAACTTGGGGCTTCGGCTTCGGATTTGGCGGTGAGCTACGATGCTGTATCAACGGCAACTCAGCGTTTCATCGGGAGATTCGAGGGCTTCACGTCGGAGGTCTCAGGGGACGGAACAGTGTTTGACGGCGTGAAGAATGTTCAGGTGCGAATGACGGGGGACGTTTACGGCGCACTTTCCGACAAATCGCGTTTCTCCAACCCAATCAACGGGACGTTCAGCGAGTACAAGGAGATGGACACTTCGGGAGCTTTCGGGGTAATGTCAACTGAAACAGTCGATGCAAACGCAAAACTCCCAGACCTTGCACTGTCAATAACTGGCGGGAAATCGCAGGGACACGGAAACTACCGCATCACCATCAGCGGGCTGAACTACGCGAGCCTCGATGTTGATCTGGGCACGAGCAATGACAGATTCTTGGGTGCAAAACTTGAGACGACCGACGGAACTGTCTACGGTCTCAAGCCGTTGCACAACCTCTGGATTAGGGGCAACATGGCCGAGCAGATTGGCTTCAGCGTTGAGGATTTTGTTGAGCGCAACGGGACTCATCTCTCGTATGCACATACAGCCGACCTTCCCGGAAAGACGATCAGTAAGGTAACCTACATGCTCAAGAATCAGCCCGACATCGTTATAACCTGCGACCTTCCCGTGAAACTCTGGACGAGCGCAGCAATAGCCCCAACAGGAAGCGTGAAGTCTAGCACTAATGTTGCAGTCCCATTGACGTTCAGCAACATTCCAGAAGGTGCAGCTTACAGCCTCGCCTCAGTCGCAAAAGTTGAGGGAAGGACATCAACTCCTCTCACTGCGGGAACGGACTACACGTATTCGGACAGCACGCTCACATTCACGAATGCTGAGGCAGGAAGCTACACTGCAACATTCACGGATGAGTCATATGTCGACATAGTAGCAAGCATCACAGTAACCGACTACTACGCAACAACAAATATGACTTGGGCCGAGTTCTATGCCGGCGAGATTGGAGCTTCATCTTCGGCACTTGCTGTGAGCTATGACGCGGTTTCAACAGCAACAACACGATTCGCTACAAGGTTCGAGGGCTTCACGTCGGAAACTTCGGACAGCGGGACAACGTTCACGGGCGTTAAGGGCGTTCAGGTTCGAATGGCTGGGGACGTCTATAACAGTCTCAGCGATAAGAGCCGATACACGTTCAGCAATGACTCTTTCAGCGAGTACAAAGCTGCTGATGCTTCGGGGAATTTCGGGGCAATGTCAACCGAAACAGTCGATGCCAACGCAAAACTCCCAGACCTCGCACTGTCAATAACTGGCGGAAAATCGCAGGGTCATGGCAACTACCGAATCACCATCAGCGGGCTGAACTACGCGAGCCTCGATGTCGATTTGGGCACGAGCAACGACAGATTCTTGGGCGCAAAACTTGAGACGACCGACGGAACTGTGTATGGTCTCAAGCCTTTGCACAACCTCTGGATTCGCGGGAACATGGCCGAGCAGATTGGCTTCAGCGTTGAGGATTTTGTTGAGCGCAATGGGACTCACCTTTCGTATGCTCACACAGCCGACCTTCCGGGAAAGACGATCAGCAAGGTAACCTACATGCTCAAGAACCAGCCCGACATCGTAATATCTTGCGACCTCCCCGTGAAACTCTGGTCTGACGGCGCAATAACAGTGTCAGGAGATGTGAAGCCCGGTACAGATGCAATAGTTTATTTCACCTCAAGCGACATTCCCGCAGGATCATCGTACAACCTCGCATCAGTCGCAAAAGTCGAAGGCAGAACGTCTACCCCTCTCACTTTCGGGATGGACTATCTTGCTTCCGATGGTGCGCTGATATTCCGGAAACTTGAGCCAGGTTCATACACAGCCACATTTACGGATGATAATTACGTTGACATCACCGCGAGCTTTTCAGCCTACGCATTCGCAACAACCAATATGACGTGGGCGGAGTTCTATGCGGGTGAGCTTGGGAAAACTTCGGCTGACCTCATAGCTGATGGGCTTGACGCAGTTAGTTCACCCACAGCAAGAATCGCTGGAAGAATGTCTCAGCTCACAAGTGTCTCGAATGACATCGGCGGAAGGAACATCACGGGTGTCAAGGCGGTTCAGGTTCGTTTTGACGGCACAGCATACGCGGCACTCAGCAATGACTCACGCTTCACGTTCACTGATGAGGCATTCGCGCAGTACAAGCCAGTGAACTCTGACGGCTCATTCGGCGCAATGGTCAGCGAGACTCAGACGATGGCAAGTGCTGACGTAACACTCTCAAGCGGTGCAAGTGCAACATGGGGAAGCTACGTCCTCAGCATCACGGGACTTGAAGGCCTTGTACTTTCCAGCGGTGATGAGAATTACTATCTCGGCGCAGTTCTTGAGACTTCAGACGGTGCGAAGTACGGTCTCAGGCATAACACAAACCTCTGGTTCAACGCAGGAACAGTGGCACTCACGGTGAACGACAAGTACGTTGAGCCTCACGGGGTAACGAGGGGTTACGCCTACACTAAGGGGCTTGAGGGCGCGACAATCACGAAGATAACGTTCCTCGTCAAGAATCAGCCCAGCGCGGCCGTGAATTGCTCGATCTACCTCAAGAAGATGACGGACGCAGCAGTCTCAACAGTCTCCACTGACATCAAGGCAGGCGTAAACGTTCCCATATCGTTCACGTTCGGGAATCTTCCTGAAGGTGTTGGATACTCACTGAAGGCTCTCTATTCAGGTACAGGACGCGGGCGCACTCCAATCACCGATTACACCTACGCGAACAACACGCTGACAGTCAACGGCACACTCCCTGCAGGACGCTATCAGGCCGTGTTCGGGACTGACGATTACGCTGATATAGCTGTAGTGTTCGAGGTTGAAGATGTCTATCACTACGCTTCAACGAACATGACATGGGCGGAGTTCTATGCTGGTGAGATTGGTGAGTCATCGGCGGATTTGTACGCTGCCGGGCTTGACGCAATATCATCGCCGACAGCGAGAGTCGCAAACAGATTCACGCAGTTAACGAGCGAGTCCAACGACATCGGCGGAAGAAACATCACAGGAGTCAAGGCCGTGCAGGTGAGAATGACGGGCGATGTCTATAACGTTCTCAGCAATGACTCGCGCTACACGTTCAGCGATGACATTTTCACCGAGTACAAAGTCGTTAGTGCTGACGGCTCATTCGGGGCGA
>JAFRSL010000197.1 GCA_017427625.1 Synergistaceae bacterium
AAAAATCCCTCCCGACTCATCATCAGGAGGGACAATTTCTCTCTTCCTTACGCGATCACCATGAGGACATCGCCAGTGTTCACGCTGTCGCCGCCCTTGACGCGGATCTCAGTTACCTTTCCTGACGCTGTGGCGAATACTTCATTCTCCATCTTCATTGCCTCAAGAAGAAGCACAAGGTCTCCGTTGTTCACCGTGTCGCCTACGTTGACCTTGAGGCTCAGAATCTTTCCGGGCATCGGGGCTGTTACCGTGTTTGCGCCTTCTGCTACTGGTGCGGGTGCCGCCGGTGCTGCTGGGGCGGGCGCGGGGGCTGCCGGAGCTGCGGGTGCAGGTGCTGCTGCCGGTGCTGCAACTGGGGCGGGCATTGCTGCTCCTGCTCCAAGACTCTCAACTTCAACCGTGTAGGCCGTTCCGTCAACTACTACTCTGTATTTGTTGCTCACGATTCTATTTCTCCTTCCGTGTTTTCACTAATGCCATTTGCGGACTAACATGTTCGAGTTTAGCCCGATCATTCCTGCTGTCTTCCATCTTGCTGTCCAGTAGTCCATAGGGATTCCTGTTACTTCCGGCTGTACTGACAGAATCTGGAAATTGCTGTTACCTGTGAACTCAACTATCGCCGCCGTTATTGCCGCAACAATTTTCGCCTTGTCCGCTGACTGCGCTTTTACAGGTGCGGGCTTGGCCATTGGTGCGGGTGATGACGGCTTTGAGGGGGCTACATCATTTTTTTTTTCGTCCCCTGAGCCTGCGAACAGCCTCATTCCGTAGATTACTCCCGTAAGCACAAAGAGTACCCCGAATACTATCGAGAATGCCACTACGCTCACGTTAATTGCTCCTGAAAGTCCCTCGAAATGCATGATGTCTATTCCTCCTTCTCTTTATGATTTAGTGAGGGATTACCCCGTGTTTCTTTGCCGGACGAGTCTCGCGCTTGCTTTCCATTGCGTCAAGTGCCTGGCATACTACCTTGCGCGTCTCTTCGGGCATAATCACGCGGTCAACATAGCCTCTCTCAGCCGCCCTGTAAGGATTCGCAAATGCCTCGCGGTATTCGTCGATCTTCTCAAGGCGTTTTGCTGACGGATCATCAGCTCCCTCAATCTCCTTCTTGAAGACGATGCTTGCCGCGCCCTCAGCTCCCATAACCGCGATTTCAGCCTGAGGCCATGCGAGTACGACATCAGCACCAAGACTCTTGCTCGACATTGCGAGATACGCGCCGCCGTAAGCCTTTCGCATAATGACGCTGATTAACGGTACACTTGCCTCGCTGTATGCGTAGAGGAGTTTTGCGCCCTTGCGGATAATTCCGCCGTATTCCTGATCTTTTCCGGGCAAATATCCGGGTACGTCAACGAATGTAACGATGGGAAGATTGAAAGCATCACAGTGCCTCACGAATCTTGATGCCTTGTCCGAAGCATTGATGTCGAGGCAGCCCGCTGAAACGTCGGGGTTGTTTGCGACTATTCCGACCGGGCGGCTTCCGATGCTTGCGTAGCCCGTAACGATATTCTTGGCAAAGCCAGCCTGAACTTCCACAAATTCACCGTCATCAACTACGCGCTTGATTACCTCGTGAACATCATAGCTCTTGTTCGGGTTGACTGGGACGATCTCGCGGAGTGCTAAATCTGCCCTTCGAGGGTCATCATTCGTGGCCTTTAACGGCGCGTCGTCGAGGTTGTTAAGCGGTAAGTATGACAGAACTTTCTTGACCTGCTCAAAGCATTCAGCCTCGTCCTTCGCGAAGAAGTGTGCGTTACCCGTGATAGTGTTGTGGGTCTCAGCTCCTCCAAGTTCCTCACTCGTTACAAGCTCGCCGGTTACTGCGCGGATTACTTCAGGGCCGGTGATGTGCATGATGGCCTCTTTGTCGACCATGAAAATGTAATCCGTGAGTGCAGGACTGTATACTGCTCCGCCTGCTGTCGGTCCCATGATTACGGAGAATTGCGGAATTACACCGCTCGCCATAGTGTTGCGACGGAAGATTTTTCCGTAGCCGTTGAGCGAGTCCGTGCCCTCCTGAATCCTAGCACCGCCTGAGTCATTGATGCCGATTACGGGGCAGCCGTTCTGAATGGCCATGTCGATGACCTTGCAGATTTTGTCCGCGTGCTTCTCACCGAGTGAGCCTCCGAAGACCGTGAAGTCCTGGCTGTAGATGAAGACTTTACGTCCTCCGATAGTTCCCCAGCCGGTTACTACTCCATCACCGAGCGGCTTCCTTTCCTCAAGGCCGAAGTTGCTGCACCTGTGCGTAACGAACTCGTCAATCTCAACGAATGACCCTGCGTCAAGAAGTGCGGCTATACGTTCGCGGGCTGAGCCTTTTCCTTTGGACTTCTGCTTTTCGGCGGCCTCTTCTCCTCCGCCTGCAAGAGCTGATTTGCGTTTCACGTCAAGTTCCGCGCAAAGCTCTTCGATTGTACGAAATCCCATATTCTGCCAAAGTCCTCCTTCTTTGAGTATGTTTTGAACTTAGCGTAGAATATCACAATCTTCGTGAATTATGCAAGGACAAAACTATGGACACATCGAAAACTTGTTGTATAATACACGAAAAATCCAATGCAGTTTCCATCATGCTAAATTCACAGAAAACAAAGAAGGAGATATAGCTAGATGCCGATTGAGTGTAAAATAGTGTAAAATTATGTCATGAACAGTACATTTAGACACCAAGCATATAAAGTAGAGCTAAAGCCCACAAGCGAACAGATGCAAATAATTGAGCGGACTATGGCCGTGTTTAGGTATGTCTACAACCTGTTCATAGGCACGAACCGCGATAATTACCGCAACGACACTCAAAGTTATATGTCTGGCTATGATTTCTCGAAATGGCTTAACAATGAATACAGGAAGGCCAATCCCGATAAGTCATGGATATGGGACGTTTCGTCAAAGGCTGTGAAGAAATCAATCATGAATGCAGATACAGCCTATAGAAACTTTCTGAAAGGCAAGACAGGATTTCCGAACTTCAAGCGGCGTAACGGACGGCCGGTGAGTATGTATTTACCGCGAAATAATGACAGCGACCTGAAGATAGAGCGTAATCGCGGTAAAATTCCTACATTGGGCTGGGTACGGTTCAAAGAATATGGCTATGCCCCGCGAAAAGCAAAGGCAGTAAGCGTAATAATCACCAAACGGGCTGGAAGGTATTTTGCCTCATTTTTGTTCGAGGTAAACACAGTAAATCCCGTAAGAGTAACTCAATCCGAAAGCATAGGGATTGATATAGGTGTAAAGAGTTTTGCTGTGATTTCGGACGGCAGGAATTATCCGAATATCAACAAGTCCGAAAGGGCAAGGAAATTGGCACGGAGGCTGAAGCGCGAACAGCGGAAATTTTCGCGCAAGATACATAAATTAAAGCAAAGAAAGGAGGAATCTGCGAGTAAGAAGTGTAAGCGTTCAAACATAGACAAACAAAGGCTTAAAGTACAGCGGGCATATATGAGATTAACGAACAAACGTCATGACTATATCAACAAAACTGTACATGAGATAGTGAGCGCACGGCCTGAATATATAGCGATAGAAGACTTGAATGTGTCAGGAATGCTGAAGAACCGTCATTTAT
This sequence comes from Synergistaceae bacterium, assembly GCA_017427625.1. Classification (GTDB taxonomy): domain Bacteria; phylum Synergistota; class Synergistia; order Synergistales; family Aminobacteriaceae; genus JAFUXM01. The sequence goes on from JAFRSL010000197.1 coordinate 3,608, forward strand.
CGCGTGCAATAGCTGAGAGTGAGTTTTATTACTTTCGGACATTGTTGGAGCGTAAATGCCGCGAGTATGGAATAGAGCTAAGGATAGTTAATAGATTCTATGCCAGCAGTAAAACGTGTTCCCGATGCGGGCATGTGAAGAAAGACTTGAAGCTTTCAGACCGAGTGTATGAATGTACAGAATGCGGATTAGTGATAGACCGAGATTATAACGCCACATTAAATTTGAGAAGCTGTAAGAAATATAGTACCGCCGGCTAGACGGGAATTTAAGCCTCCGGACTGTCGAACCCGCTCAAGTAGGTAAGCCGAAAGAGGACAGGTTGAACGAGGAACAATCGAAAAAGTGAAAGTAACACAATATTACACTTTTTACGTAGCAGAGAATTTCACAGATGCTAAAATGCAAACTTACAGCGTCCCTGATTCTGTTACTCATAGTATGCACAGCGTCGTATTCAGCCGAAAAGGAAGACCCGGTTCTCAGAGCATGGTCCCACGAAACTAACGCTCAGACCAAAGAGGGCGACCAGTCAATCCGAATCAAAGCGACGTATTACTCGAATGAATACGTTGAAGCACTCGTTGCCTCAGAAGCCGAAAAGAATCTCTGGACTGCTGACGAGATGGAGAACTACAAGTACACCCTCCTCAAGAATCTCAACTTGGGCGAGTCCATTCCCTTCCACATCGACATGACAGTCCGGGGAATCCCAATGTACGCACAGCCCTTCGACAAGCACATCACAATGATGGTGAGCGGAAAGAAATACTCCCCCATAGATTACGACCGCCGATTCAACTTCAAGATTCTCGGCTCACGCGACGGAATGGTATACTTCCCGCGCTATGACGAGAAGACTGGCAAGGAAATTCTTGCGGGCGCGAAAGATGTCAGGGTAATTTTCGACAGCTCAATCTCTCATGCACTCTCAGGAAGGGGCGATGTAATATGGGTGTGGGACCTCGCGAAAGACAGAGGCAAAATCGCGGGAGGAAGGGCTGCTGACAGGCTCGAAGCTGACAGGCTCATAAAGCGGTCGAGCAAGATCGACGAAGAACGCGCGGAGCTTCAGAAGAAACTCGACGAACTCAACAGAGAGTACAAAGAGATAAATTCACGCATAGACGAATTGCAGTCTAATTAGGTAAAATATAGCCATTCCAAAGATATGAAAGGAAGAGTATGTAATGATTAAGATGGACCGTATCGCTGTACTTACAAGCGGAGGAGACTCACCGGGAATGAACGCGGCAGTCCGTGCAGTGGCAAGAACTTGCATGTTCAACGATAAGGAGTGCATCGGAGTAAGGCGCGGTTATGAGGGACTCATTGAGGGCGATTTCATCACTCTCGACAGGGCGGCAGTAGGCGGAATCATCCACAGCGGCGGAACTATCCTCAAGACAGCAAGAAGTGAACGCTTCAAGACCCCCGAAGGCCGCGAGGAAGCTCTCGAACAGATGAGGAAGGCAGGAATTGACGGCCTCGTAGTAATCGGCGGAGACGGATCATTTCACGGCGCAAAGGCACTTCATGATCTCGGCTTCCCTACGATGGGAATTCCCGGAACGATCGACAATGACATCACGGGGACTGACGAGACAATCGGCTTCGACACGGCGGTAAACACTGCACTTGAGGCAATCATGAAGCTCCGCGATACAGCGTCAAGCCATGAGCGTCTCTTTGTCGTCGAAGTAATGGGACGCAATGCAGGATTCCTTGCGCTCGAAGTTGCGGTTGCTACGGGTGCTGAGTACGTCGTTGTCCCTGAGCTTCCGCTGAGTATTGGGGACCTCACCAAGAGGCTCAAGAGTTCGTACAAGGAACACAGAAGCCACACGCTGATTATTCTTGCGGAGGGCGTAATGACAGCGGCCGAGATGCGCGAACAGTTGCAGGATTCGGGCGGATATGACGCCAGGGTTACGGTGCTTGGATACATTCAGCGCGGCGGACACCCGACATCGTTCGACGTTGTACTTGCCACGAGAATGGGTGCGTTCGCAACAGAAAATCTCATGATTGGGAAATCAGGAATGATGGTCGGAAACATCAACCACAAGCTCACACTCAGCCCTCTTGAAAGAGCATGGAGTGAGCATAAATCACTAAGCCCGGAGATGTTGAGCCTCATCAATAAAATGAACTAGAAGCAATACCCGGGGGAGTCTCATGATTCTCCCGGCCTCATCACAATATCACGTTAAGGAAAATTTCAATGCCCAGAAAAGCAAAATCACAAGAATCAGAAGCACTATCACCAGAAGAATTGATACAGTCAGAAACAGAACCGAAGAAACGTACACGAAGAAAGAAGGAAGAACAGATACCGATACCCGAATTGACCCCTGAAGAATTAAGCGAGGAAGTACGCGAGATTCAGGAAGAAGCGCAGTATGATGAACCGGAAGAATTTATGCCGGAGGAACCCGAAGACAGCTACGATGAACCGGACGAGTCCGATGAGCCGGAAGAGCCGGACGAACCCGATGAGGCTGAAGATTCAGAGCCAAGCGAAAACTCAACGAGGCGCATGAAACGCGGGCGCGAAATGATTCAGCACCCGAAGCCAAAGTACACGTATGCTATGCTTTCGTCGAAGAGCGCGGCTGACCTTCGGAGACTTGCTCGCGAAATCGATCCTAGCATTCCCGCTTCACTCAGGAAAGATGACCTGATTATCGCGATACTGAAGGCGCAGGCTGAGAGCATGAATTACCGTTTCGGCGGCGGTACTCTTGAGATACTGCCTGAGAATTTCGGTTTCCTAAGGCCGAAAGGAATGCTGCCGACTGACAGCGATGTTTATCTCTCGTCATCACAGATACGGAGGTTCGGGCTGAGGAACGGCGACGTGATTTGGGGATTGATCCGTCCGCCAAGAGATCAGGAACATTACGAGGCATTGCTGAGGGTTGAGACTGTGAATTTCTCCGACCCTGAGCATTCGAGGAAACGCCCAGTTTTCGCGGAACTTACGCCGATTTTCCCGAACGTAAGACTGAGCCTCGAATATGATCCGAAAGACCTCGCAACAAGACTCGTTGACATGTTCGCGCCCATAGGACTCGGACAGCGCGCATTGATTGTCTCGCCTCCGAAAGCAGGAAAGACGACACTCCTTAAGCGGATAGCGCGGGCAATAGCGGCAAATTCACCCGACATAATCATAATGGCACTCCTTATTGACGAACGCCCCGAAGAAGTTACGGATATTTCCCGCTCGATTGACGGCGAAGTAATTGCGTCAACTTTCGACAGGCCGGCTGATGAACACATAAGGGTTGCTAACCTTGCGCTTGAGAAGGCAAAGAGACTCGTCGAGGCAAAGAGAGATGTCGTGATTCTTCTTGACTCAATCACGAGGCTTGCGAGGGCTTCAAACCTAACTGTCCCGCCGTCAGGAAGAACATTGTCGGGCGGACTTGACCCTTCAGGATTGTATTTCCCGAAGAGATTTTTCGGGGCTGCGAGGAACTTTGAGGAGGGCGGAAGTCTCACGATAATTGGGACTGCGCTCACTGACACAGGCTCACGAATGGACGATGTAATCTACGAGGAGTTCAAGGGCACGGGCAACATGGAGCTTCATTTGTCGAGGAAGCTGTCGGAGCAGAGAATCTTCCCTTCCATCGACATAACGAAATCGGGGACAAGGCGCGAGGAATTGCTTATACCTGACGAGGAACTGAAACGCTTATGGATACTCAGGAAGAGAATCGCGGGGGTTGACGAGGCGGGCGCGCTTAACCTGATTATGGACAAGCTCAGGCAGACTGAGACCAACACAGAATTTCTGAACTCGATAAAACTAGCATAGGAGGAGTAAGAATTGAACAGTGAAATAATAACCTCAGTGTCAAAACTGGAACACTCAATGACTGAGGCATTGATACGTTTGTGCAGAATACCTGCTGTCTCTCCGCACAACGGCGGAACAGGTGAGGACGCAAAGATTCTCGAACTCGCTAAAATCATCACCGACATCGGCTTAAGGAACATCACCGTCAGAGTCGAGCATGTTGACGACGAAGCAGCACTCTCAGGTAGAAGAGAGTCATTGTTCCTTGAGTATCCCGGGAAGAAATCGCAGAGAATTTGCATACTCTCACACATTGATGTTGTACCTGAGGGAGACAGAAATGCGTGGACGCTTGATCCATTCAAGCCTGAAGTTAGAGGCTCAAGGATTTACGGGCGCGGTGTAAGCGACAACGGAATGTGCCTCGTTGCATCGCTGTTTGCTCTGAAGGCCTTTCAGGACGCTGGGATTACGCCGGAATACACGGTGCTTCTAGCGTTTGTTTCTGACGAGGAAATGGGAAGCCACTACGGACTTGAACAGCTCATTGAACGCGACATCTTCCGGGCTGATGATCTCGTTGTTGTTCCTGACTCTGGAAACGATGCCGGAGATTTCATCGAGATTGCGGAGAAAGCAATGTGGAGGCTTAAATTTACGGTGAGTGGAAAGCAGGTACATGCCGCGCAACCTCATCTCGGTGTGAACGCTTGCAGGGCTGCGAATATTCTCGCTCATGAGGTTGACGAAGCACTTCACGCTAAGTTCACTCAGAGGAATGACACATTTGAGCCGCCATTCTCGACGTTTGAGCCGACGAGGAGACGCGCAAATGTCCCGGCCGTCAACATCGTACCGGGCGTTGAAGTTTTCGAGTTCGACTGCCGCGTGTTGCCGGAAGTTTCGCTTGACGAGGCGGAAGAAGTTGTGAGGAAGATCATCGCTGATGTTGAGGCTAGGACGGGCGCGAAGGTTGAACTTGAGATTGAGAGGACTGATGCGGCTGAACCTACTAGCCCGGACTCGGAAGTGTGCCGTATGCTTGTGAGGAACGTCCGTGAGGTCTTGGGTGTTGAGCCTAAGACTGGAGGAGTCGGCGGGGGGACTTTCGCGGTCTTCTTCAGGAAAAAGGGTATACCTGCTGTAGTATGGGCGCAGGAATGCGATGGTGTTGCACATCAGCCGGACGAGTACACGGAGATTTCGTACTTGGTGAACAACGCAAAGGTCTTCGCGCTAATGATGGCGGGGAAATAGCTATTCCCCCGTCATTAACGCACGGGGGCTTCTATTCTTGACATCACTTCGCGGGCTGCTGAATCCATACTGCGGCGGCCTCGTTGAGCGGCAGGCTGACAGTATCATGTGATAGCTGACATGTGAAAGTCTCGTCATCATTGTCAATCAGCTTAACTTCCGCGCCAATCACAAAGCCTTTCTTCACGAGCTGTTTACGGAGAGGCTCATCGGCGGTAATCCTCAAGATTGCACCCTCAGAACCGGAATCGCAAAGTGTCAGTGGGACGGGCGCAAGTAAAACGGGCTTCTCAATCGCTAGGAAAATCTCGTCAACCCAAGGCTGATGCTCTGCCCTTGCCTTCCTGAAATATTCGAGCAAAGCATAGAGCCTTTCCTCCGTAACTGCGTCAACATAGTGTTCCATTGAGCAGGCCATTTCCGATGAGTGGTCGCGGTCAAGCCCAAGCATCTCGTGGAAGAATGCCCTGAATCCCTCATGCCTGTGGAAGACCGTCATCCCTCTTCTTCGTCCGGCATCGGTAAGGTGCAAGTTCCCGTAGCGTTCATGCTTGACGAGTTCAAGCTCGACGAGTTTCTGAACTGTTGCGGTTACTGTGCCTTTCGTTATCTTTAGGCGGTCGGCAAGGTCAGTTACTGTAACTTTCCTGCCGGTGCTTTCAAGCAGGAATAATTCCTCTAGGTAGTCCTCAATTCTTGGGGACAGCATAATATCACCTCTAATTCTCGTTAGTTTTAGAGTGTATCACAGCGGGGAGCTAATTGTCTTGATGTGAAACTGTTTTCTTACATCTTCTGTCTCCCTGTCGAAGTAGGCTATATGTTCCTCAATCGTCATGTCCTTGATTTCCTCCCATATTTTTCGGCGGATTGCATCAACTTCGGCCTCTATGGGATCCATCTCTGTAGGTCCTTCATCCTTAAAGTAATTTAGCATAATCGAATACCTCCTCCGCTCCAGTTCGTGGAGAAAGTATTATTATCCCGTACTCATCAATCAGAGACAGCATATTAGTGCGCTTAGGTTCTTCTGCCTTGTCCAGCTCATCAGTAACATATTTCGATGTGTATCCAGCAAATTGCCCATCTCTCACAGCCTCGAAAATCCTAACGACATCCTCATGACCCTTACGTTCGTCAAAGAACCAGTTGAATGTCGTCGTTTCAAGATACAGCTTCAGCTTGAAATTTTCCCACATATAGATACTCCGTGTGTTTATATCACAGTGAGGCGTAATCCTCGTAAATTCTTGGTCTGTATCCTAATTTTGCGGGTTGCAGTCGGCTCGTCTTCATGTGAAACTCCTGAATTATGGGGTCTGTGCGGCGTATAAGGTCTGCAATCCTCTCATCGGGGGTCATGTGCTTCGTCTCCTCCCATATTTTGCGACGTATAGCATCAACCTCAGCCTCTATCGGGTCCATCTCTTTGAGTTCCTCTTCCTCGAAAAAATTGCTCATAATAATCAAACACCTCCTCTGCTGTGAAAAACATTATTCCCTTTAGATTTCTGTGGCTGTTAATTTCGGGGATTAATGCTTTTGTCTTTTCTCTGTTAATGTGATGGAATTTATACGACACAATCGCATCTAACTCATGGAGCGACGCAAGAGCAATGTGAAGGCTGTCATACATCTGCGACTTCGGTATTATGCCTTCCTCGATATAATTTCCTGCCAGCATTTCCGTTTCAATTCTGGGAGAGAGCATTATTATCCCGTACTCGTCAATAAGATTAAGCATATTTGTGCGCTTAGGTTCTTCTGCCTTGTCCAGCTCATCAGTAACATAGCGAGACGTGTACCCCACAAACTGCCCTGCCTTAACCGCCTCGAAAAGCCTCACAACATCCTCATGGCCCGGTCTAGGATCAATGAACCAGTTGAACGTCGTCGTCTCAAGGTACAGTCTCAGCTTGAAATTTTCCCACATGTCAGTCATCTTTCTTCCCCTTCAGCTTCAATGCCTCCCCAAATGTCGCGGACTGGTCAACATCTCCGACAATCCTCCCGTGTTCGAGAATTATTTTGCGCTGTGCAACGTCCCCAACTTCAGGGTCATGAGTAACAACGATGATTGTAACTCCCTCATCATGAAGTCTCCGGAAAATGTCAACAACAATTCCTTCGTTCTCCTCGTCAAGATTCCCTGTTGGCTCGTCTCCCAGCAATATCTGAGGCGAGTTTATGAGTGCGCGTGCAATACAAACCCTCTGCTGTTCACCGCCCGAAAGCTGCGCCGGCAAATGATGCGCCCTGTCTGAAAGTCCAACCTTAGCGAGTGCTTCCATTGCCTCATCCTCGTCCGGCATACTGTGATAGTACTGTGCCACCATGACGTTCTCAACAGCACTCAAGTAGCTTATGAGGTGGAACTGCTGGAATATCAGCCCGATTTTGTCGCGGCGAATCCTCGTGAGGTTTCCTGCGTTCTCGGTGCTGATGTCAGTCCCGTCGAGTATAACGCTTCCCAATGACGGCGTATCCATACAGCCGATTATGTTTATCATCGTCGTCTTTCCAGAACCCGAAGGCCCCATTATCGAGAGCCAATCCCCTGCATTAACGCTGAGATTTATATCTGCAAGTGCTTTCAAGTTCCCGTAAATCTTCGACACGTTCTTGAGTTCCAAAATTTTCTTCGGCATTTCCTATTCTCCCTTCAGGACTATCGCGGGGTGTATGTCCATTACCCTGCGTACTGGTATTATTGAAGCGGCTACTGTTATGATGATGAACACTGCTATCGTTGCGGGGATTAGTGCCCACTGGAAATTTATCCCGCGACCGAAAACGTTTAGGCTCACCCTCAGCGCGAACTCGAAGCCCAAGAATACCCCGAGCGCACCGCCGATAAGCCCGAGCATTACACCCTCACCAAGAAGTTCTCCCATTACGAGCTTATTCTCCGCGCCGAGTGCTTTCTTCAGCGCAATCTCACGCCGCCTTTCAGCAACCATGGCCGTCATCGTCGTGTAAACCGAAATCATGGTTATGATGAGTACGACGACAGTAACCAGCAGCACAAGAGCCTGCAATTTCCCCAACACTATATCCTGCGACTGAGTGAGCCTCCTCACAGCTCGCGGCATAAGTTCGGGAATATCGCGCTCGATCCTTGCCGACAATTCCGAGAGTTCAACAGCGTCAGCAACAATGCTGCACTCGAT
>JAFRSL010000198.1 GCA_017427625.1 Synergistaceae bacterium
GTTGACCTGTCCCGCGAAGAAGAGGCCGCCGATATTCTTGTTCTCTAATGAGTGCTTCAGCTGGTCGGGGAGAATGTACGTGTACTCTATGCCATAGCCAGGCTTTATGATTTTCGCGTTTGAACAGCCCGGCAATGACCGCACCATCTCGGCCTGAACGTCATAAGGCAGGCTCGTCGAAAAATTCTGTACGTAAACTTCATCGTTGCTTCTTGAAACAGGCTCGAACACAATCGGGTGTGTAATGTGGTCTGGAAATCTCAGGAACTTGTCCTCGATTGACGGGCAATATCGAGGGCCGTGCGCCTCAACATCTCCCGTGACAAGCGGTGAACGTGAGATATTCCTCGACAATATTGCGTAAGTCTCCTCAGTAGTCCGTGAGAACCAGCACGCATAAGTATGGTCATACAGTTTTGGTTCACCCCAAAGGTCAAAGCATAACGGCTCATTTTCCGACAACTGCGGTTTCATTCCTGTGAAGTCGATAGTGTTGATATTGAGACGGGGAGTTGTGTCCGTCCGCATTTTCCCGGTCTTAATGCCCAAGTCAGCAAGATTTTCCGCGAGCCTCTCTGAATTTGTCTGACCCATTGGGCCTGAAGCAAACGATACATCTCCCATGAATACACGCCCGGCCATGTATACGCCTCCGCAAACAACGACCGCCCTTGCATCATATTTCGAGCCATGACGGGTTAGAACGCCCGAAATTTTCCCGCCCTCTGTGAGAATTTCCGTAGCCTCGTCCTGATGAATGTCAAGATTTTTCTGCGACGTGAGCAATTTTCGGTAATACGTGCTGTACATGAAGGGATCACATTGCGCCCGGAGTGCACGTACAGCCGCGCCCTTCGATGTGTTGAGCCAGCGTATCATGAGGGTTGAAGCGTCAGCAGCCCTTGCCTGTTCGCCGCCCAAAGCCGAGACCTCGCGCACAAGATGACCTTTCGCCGGGCCTCCTATTGAGGGATTGCAGGGCATTAAAGCTGTGTTGTCGATGCTGAGATTTAGCATGAGGGTACGGAGTCCTATTCTTGCCGACGCTAGAGCCGCCTCACAGCCTGCATGTCCTCCACCGATTACGATTACTTCATATGAGTCATGATACATTGAGATTGATACCTCCGAATTTTCGCCTTGTCGCAAAAGGTTTCTCAGGCGCGGTTATGAATGCCTGCCAACCCGTAGCTTTGAGCTGATTATACGTCCATTCCCGCCCCTCTGCGTCAAGTTCAGCCGTCAAATCATCGAGAAGCAACACGGGCTTCCGCTTCAGCCTTTCCTCAATGAGCCTCCCAGATGTCAATATTATGTAGAGAATGAGCCTGCGTTTCTGACCTCTGCTTAATGACTCGCTTGCCGACCTTCCAGTCCCCATAATCATAATCGAAAGCTCATCATAATTCGGCCCGAAAAGCGGACGTTGCGCGTAAACCTCCCTTGCCCTGTTCTCCGTAATCATAGCGCGTAAATACACCTCGCCCGAAACCGAAAGTTCAGGGACGAACCTCATCGTGAATTTCTCAGTGTCCATCATTCTCATTAGCTGGCTCAAAACCTCACGCCTCATGTCCATTATCCAGCCTCCAGCCTTGCAGTATGGAATGTCGGTTGATGACGGTGATTTTCCCTGCCTAAGAAGCGACGAGCGAACACGAAGTATATTCTTGAAGTCAGCGAGCCTCTTTGCGAATGGCGGAACGAAAAGCGCGCATAGCCTGTCGATGAAAAGCCGCCTTGATGACGGAGATCCGTCTATGAGACTGAGATTGCCCGTGAGAAAGATTATTGACGGAACATAGAGACGCAAGTCCGTGAATGATACTGACTTGTCGTTGAGCCTGAGTGAGATTCGAGATGAAATTTCAGCGTTGACAGCGAAACTTTCCTCGCCCGAAAACTGCGACGAGATATACGCCCTTCCGCCCTTCTTGTCCCACGAAATTACGCTCGAAGTTTTCCCGAAAGCTCCCCAGCCCGTTATTATGCTCAGTGCCTCAAGGAGATTGGTCTTTCCTGCGCCGTTCCTTCCAAGAATCAAATTTATACCCGAATCCCAAGTCTTTGACACTCTGAGATTCGGGCCAAGATTCCTGAAGTCCCGCAGTATTGTACTGTCTATCTTCATTTCAATCCACGCCTAAGCGGTACTTCGTTCTAGCGTAGCCCCGAAGGGACGATAAACGGTATCTTCACTTAAGCGACAAACTCCGGCGAACCAGAGAAATAATATTACCGTCAAGACTCTTACCGTTCGGTAACAATATTTTTCACGTATTCTATAAAGCATTGTGCTACCTGTCAACGTTCGAGATATATAAACGGTTGGCTGGAAATTTCCGTTTATAACGGTGCATCTGTGCTGCTGACTTCTTGGTTGTCCTGTGATTCTGGAGCGGCCTCCTGTTCCTGCTCTGGTTCAGGCTCAGGCTCAGGCATGGGCATAGGGTCATCGCTTGTGCTGGTGAAGTCGCCCATTTCCTCCTCTGTTATAGCGTCCTGAGTGCTTAACCTCGCGGGCATAAGCATGTAGAGGAAATCGTCAGAGCCTTCGCGCTTCATTCTCGTCTGACCTTCCTCGCCGCTGAACTCTATAACCGTCTGCTCTCCTCCGAGTGCCTTCAAACCGTCCATGAAGAATGCGACGTTGAAGCCAACCTGCAATTCTCCTCCCTCGATTGTGGTCTGCAATGTCTCTCTTGCCGTGCCTAATTCGGGGGCGCGGGCTGTGATTCGTAGCTCGCCGTTGGGATTTAGTGCCATCGCCATTATGTGAGCGGGGGTAGTCTTTGCGATTATGTCGATGCGTTCGAGGGTTGAATTGAGATCACCGCTGTTTATATGAAGGGTAGTGCGGCATTCAGTGTTGAGAATGCGCTCGAATTTCGGGAAAGCTGAGTCGACTCTCCTTATCGAATACTCATAATCCTCAAGCCCGAACCATACTGTCGAATCATCTGCCCGAAGACTCACACTTTTATCTTCGTCCAATGATGCCGTTGCCTTCGCAAAATCCTTCAGTGCCTGCGCGGGGAGAAGTAAGTCGTCTTCCTTTGATGCGCTGCATGTTGACTTTGAGAGCGAGAGCCTTTTACCGTCCGTCGAAACGGCCATGATAACACCCTCACTCGTCCTTACGAGGCATGTACCGAGATACTTGGGGAAATCCTGAGGCTGTGAGGCTGCGGAAGATCCTTCGGCGATAATCTTTGCGAGAAGTGGCGCGGAAATATCGCATATATGCTCGGCGTTTGAGCTTTCGGGAATGTTTGGGAACTCTTCGGCTGATATTACGGAGAAACGCATCTTGTTTCGCCCGGCATTAAGGAAACCGCGCTCAGAATTTACTTCGAGGACGAAATCCTCTGTATCCAGCTTTCTGAGCATTCCGCCGAATATTCCAGCAGGGATTACAGCCTTGCCGGGATCAAGGACATTCGCACCTTTCGCCCGGCAGCGTATGGAGGTGTTGAGGTCGGTAGCTTCGAGGATTACTGTGTTGTCGTCCGATGCTGTTATGAGGACTCCTTTTGCTGACTCGCTTGCTGATTTCGCGGAGGCTAACTTCTCTGCGTTCTGCCATGCTCTGAGGAAATCCTGACGTTCTATTTCTAGTTTCATGGTTAATTTTCCTTTACATGATTTTCCGTAAATTATATCTCAGCCGTCAAAATCTCCGTCATAGTCGGCCTCATAATCCTCAGTCATTGTTTCAGAAGCCCGGTCATCTTCCCTGTAATCGACAGATCTTCCTGCTTTTACGTTCGCGATCCTCTCTATGAAATCCGGCGTAACAGGTTGGTGAAATCTCATCTCTTCGCCTGTTACTGGGTGTGAAAATTCCAGCTTCCATGAATGAAGGTACACCCTTCCCAATCCCTCATCATTCGCGCCGTAAGTCTTGTCGCCAACAAGAGGGCAGCCCAATGCTGACATGTGAACGCGAATCTGATGTGTTCTTCCCGTGAAAAGCTCACATTCGACGAGCGATATATCATTCATGCTCCATAGGACTTTGTAGCCCGTTAAAGACGGCTTCCCTCCCTCGATGATTATCATGTGGAGGCGGTTATTGGGGTCTCGGTCAATAGGCCCTGAGAGTATTCCCTCCTTCTTCTCAGGGACTCCGTGTGCAAGCGCGATGTAATGTTTCTTAACTGTCCTGGCCTTGAACATTGCCTGAAGCTCAAGCGTAACCTTCTGCGTTCTCGCGACGACCATCAATCCCGAAGTTCCTCCGTCAAGCCTGTGAACGATTCCCGGACGTAACCAGTTCGGAAGCTCCCTCATTTCAGGGTAACGATAGACCAGGCCATTGACGAGTGTGTTTCGCCAGCTTCCGGGCGCGGGGTGAACGACCAGACCTGCGGGCTTATTGATGACGAACATGTACTCGTCCTCGTAGACGACCTCGAAGTCAACAGGATCAGCCTTGAGGTATGTGAGGTTGAGAGATTCCTGAATTTCGGCGGTGAAGGTCTGACCGGCTGAAACTTTCTTTGACGGCTTCAGGTTATGACGGAAACCCTCACACTTCACGTTCCCGGACTTGACGAGCTTCTGAACGAATGTCCTCGTCTGTTCAAGCTGCTCCGACAAAAACGTGTCAAGCCTGTCATAATCATGTTCAGCAGTAATCTCAACTATCAACGCTTCAGCCCCCTCAATGCCTCGTCGAAATACGAACGCCTAAGAATGAAGTTGTCGATGTCATTTTTGAGCGCAATCACTGAGGCTCTCCGGCAAATCAGCGAAATGTCCCCGCCCGAAAATCCCTCAGTCATGGCCGAAAGTTCGTCAACATTAACGTCATCAGCGAGGGGCTTCTTGCGGAGGAGTATCCCGAAGATCTCACGGCGAGTCTCAGCGTCAGGGAGCGGAAGCTCAAGTTTGAGGTCGAATATTCCCGATGACAATAGCGATTGGTCAACGAGGTCAATCCTGTTCGTTGCCGCGAGAACCGTAACGCCGTTAAGCTCCTCAATGCCGCGCATCTCCGCGAGGACTTGTGATGTTAGGCGCGATTCTGTTGACGCGAACGCCGAGCCTGTACCCATTCTTTCGGGGAACAACGACTCTATTTCATCGAAGTATATGATTGAGGGTGCTGCCTGCTTTGCGACGCGGAAAATGTCTTTGAGGGCACGTTCAGATTCACCCAAGTAACGCGACAATACATTTGCTGACTGTACGCTGATGAAGTTCACACCGCTTTCGTGTGCAAGTGCTTTTGCGAGGAGAGTCTTTCCTGTTCCAGACTTGCCATAAAGCAATATTCCCCGTGTCGGCTGAATGTCGTAACGCTCGTAAATCTCAGCGTGCTTCAGCGGCCATGTTACAGCCTGAATCAGCTCGTCCTTAACGTCGCGCAATCCTCCAACATCGTCCCACGTAACATCAGGAATCTCGACGAAGACCTCGCGTGTTGCTGACGGTTCAGTCTCAAGCAATGCGTTCATGAAGTGCCTCATTCCAACCTCAAGATGTGCTATCCTTTCGTATGGCAGCTCCTGAGTGTGGAAGTCAACGTAAGGTAGAATGTCCCTTACGCACGACATAGCAGCTTCCTTAGCGAGAGCCTCAAGGTCAGCACCGACGAAACCGTGAGAAAGGTCAGCGATTCTTTTGAGGTCAACATCATCGGCGAGGGGCATTCCGCGAGTGTGAATCCTGAGAATTTCGAGCCTGCCGTTCCTGTCAGGTGTTGGAATTGAGATTTCACGGTCGAATCTTCCGGGTCTCCTAAGTGCGGGATCAAGAGAGTTTGGTATGTTCGTCGCACCTATGACGATTAACTGCCCGCGTGATTTAAGACCGTCCATGAGTGCAAGAAGCTGTGCGACCACTCTCCGTTCAACCTGCTTTTCACCGCCCATGTCCTCACGTTTGGGGGCGATTGCGTCAATCTCATCAATGAAAATTATCGAAGGTGCACGATCCTGAGCCTCCTCGAAGATTTTGCGGAGCCTCTCCTCACTCTCGCCGTAGAATTTCCCGATTATCTCCGGGCCTGAAATGTGAGTAAACCAAGCGTCTGTTTCGTTTGCGACTGCGCGGGCGATTACGGTCTTTCCAGTTCCGGGAGGACCGTACAGCAATACTCCGCGCGGGGGCTGAATGCCTAATCTCTCGAAAATCTGCGGGAATCTCAGCGGAAGCTCGATCATCTCCCTGACCTTGCGAATCTGGCTGCTTAATCCGCCGATGTCCTCATATGTAACTTTGTGAGTGTGTTTGACTTCGAGCGGCTTTAGAATGTTGAGGTATGTTGACTTGTTGAGGATTACAATACCTTCTGGGGTTGTGGCTGTAACCTGAAAGTCGCAGACGCGCGTCCCGAAAAGAGTCACCCTTACCCTGTCGCCTGAGTTTACGGACTGACCTTCGAGCATCGAGAGTATGTAATTGCTGTCGTTCTCGCGCTGTGAAAGTTTAACGTCACCCAATGGCTGAAGGGTTGCGCTTCCCGCGAAATGGTGTGTGATTTCGGTCTCAAGAGTTACATTCTCATCGAGCGATGTTCCTGCGTTCTCACGGATCAATCCGTCAATCTGGATAATTCCGCGCCCTGTCTCACGGTCTCCTGTACGGATTCGGGCAGGGGTAGTCTTTCGGCCTGTGATTGAGACTAAATCGCCGTCTTTGAGATTCATTTCGGCCATGTCGTCGGGGTGAATGCGGGCGAGACCTTTCATTGCGTCCCCTGAATATGCTTCGCTGACTTTGTATACTTTCTGCATTTGGGTTATCCCTTCAATGTTAGGCATGTTATAATTGAGAGCGTCCGGGGAAGCTACGGACAGTTTTGAAAGTTTGGCTGCCGATTGAGGGTGTGAGCCTCAACCAGCAAAACCAAACCAGTATTGGTCACTTACTTCTTTTTAATTGAGTTTATGAGCAAGGCGATTGCGCGTATTAACTTCGCGACGGCCTCAATGAGTTTGATGAACTCTCTCATCACTCTCACCCCAATCTAGCGGGGAGAAGTTTTTCCTCTACGACAACCCCCCGCAATGATTGCCGGGGGCTTCCCTGACCCGTGAGATACTGTGTCACGGACTGAAGGCTATTCTATCATAATCGTAATATCATAAAATCCTGTGCTATAATTGAGAGCGTCCGGGGAAGCTACGGACATTGTAACGGTCATCAGCTGAGGTCGCACCCTCAACCGATGAAGAAGTTACGCGGATAGTTAAGAGCGCATTTAGTCTTTTGTTGAGCGGATCAACTCCGCGACTGCCCTGATGAAGTCTGCTGCGTAATTGACGATTAACGCAACAGCTTTCAGAACTTCAGCGAGGTCTTTCACGACTCTCACCCCATTTCAAGCGGGGAGAAGATTTCTTTCAGCGACAACCCCCCGCTTTGAATCGTCGGGGGCTTCCCTGACCCGTGAGATACAGTGTCACGGACTGAGCATTATTCTATCACGTTACGTTTTTTCACAAGTACAGTATCGAGAACATCCCCGCAAGATACACTGTGCACATTGTCATAAGCACCTTGTCAGAGAACAGCACCTCCGCCGGATCTCCGCTTGAATTTCTCTCAACGTCAAGGCTGTACTTTATGCTTATCATGAACACAACAGGAACAGTGAAGACCATGTACCTGCTGTTGTAGCGGGCGGCAGTTCCCTCGTCAACAGTCCAGAGCGCATAGAATACATTGGCAAGCGCGAGGCTGACATACATGTTCTTGTCGAGGAAGCTTTCCGGGTAAAAGCCCAGCACTTCGCGGGTATCCTTATTCAGTCTGAGCTCGTTCCGCCTCTTCCCCAGCGCAAGGTAGAAGGCCGCCGACATGACACAAAGGTAAAGCCAGTGAGATATTTCCGTGCCAGTTATAATTGCCCCGTAAAGAAGCCTCATGATGAAGCCTGACACGAGAATAGCGATGTCGAGGATGGGAATGTTCTTCAGCCCCATGCTGTAAGCGATGTTGACCGCGATGTATGTTGCAGGGATCACCGTTGCCGCCGCGCCTGACACATATGCACTGAGTGAGAGTGCTCCCGCCGCAAGAATCACCGCGAGAATCACCGCCGGCTTCACAGGGACTTCGCCTGACGCAATAGGACGCCGGGATTTTTCCGGATGAAGTCTGTCCCGATTGACGTCGCGGATGTCGTTGGTGATGTAAACGGCTGAGGCTGTCATGCAAAATACCACAAAGCCCATAGCCAAGCTCAAGAATTTTCCCCCTGAGAACATCTCACCGCTGCAGGACGCCGCCGCGATAACAAGGATATTCTTAACCCAATGATGTACGCGGAGAAGCCTCAAGTATTTTTCCATCATCATCACCACGAATATGGGTAATATTTTACCGCAAAGTCGACAAGCTCAGACATGGCCGGAAGGTTGGCACACAGCATCAAAGCTGCGGCAAAAAGAGCGAAGACAGGTACGATAAATCTCACGCTGTATAACTCTTCAGCTTTCACTACCAGCGAGAATATCAGGATGAAGACTGCCCACGAAAAATAGAGCGAGTAAAGTATGAGGCCATTCTCGGCAGTCCCCCAGCCGAATACGCAGAGTATTATGAACGAATATAACAGCCACA
>JAFRSL010000020.1 GCA_017427625.1 Synergistaceae bacterium
CCGTCAGTTCCCGAGACGAGTACGGGCTTCCTCATTCCTTCAGGGAGCGCGAACATTCCCCCAAATCCGCCCAAGCCTCCAAGAACTCCGGGCGTGATTGTCCTTGCCACGTGTTCACGCATTAGCCTCACAGCGTCGTAACCCGCCTGAACGTCAACACCAGATGCCTTGTAGCTCTCACTTACTGTATTTTGCTCTGATTTCATTATCCTTTTGTTCAACCCTTTCTGACATTTTCGCGGCCTCATCGTCAAGCCTTGCCGAAAGTTCGTCGTCGTCAACCGAAAGTATTCTCGCCGCAAGCCACGCAGAATTTGCCCCTCCGTCAATCGCAACGCAGGCAACAGGAACTCCCGGAGGCATCTGTGCTGTCGAGAGTAGAGCGTCCATTCCGCCCAAGTCGCTGGATTTTACGGGTACTCCGATAACTGGCAGCCTTGTGTGTGCCGACAATACCCCTGCGAGTGCCGCTGACTTCCCCGCGATTGCTATGATTACCCCAAAGCCTGAACTTCTCGCACTCATCGCAAAGTCGCGGGCTTTCTCAGGAGTTCTGTGTGCTGAAATCACTCGGACTTCGCGCGGAATGCTGAGACGGTCAAGAACGTCAAGGCACTTTTCAGCGATTGGCAAGTCTGAATCTGAACCGAGAATTACTGCGACTTTCTTCATGACTGGCTGCTCACTTTCACGGTTGGGATCTTGCTGAGTTTCGAGAATGCCGAAAGCGGAAGTTTAGGCGTTCCCTTTAGCTCTGCTGACATTGGGGCTTCTGAGGCTGTCATGTTCTCCTTCACGATGATGTCCCAGAGTTCCTTCCTCCAAATCTGAGTTGACTGTGGGGCTGATATACCGAGCCTCACGACATCACCCCTAACATCAATCACCATAATCTCAATGTCAGTTCCGATTTGAATGCTCTCATTGACTCTTCTGCTAAGGACTAACATTATTCATCGCCTCCGATCTCTGCTGAAGCTTTCATCTTCTCGCGTACATCTTCGGGGAAGACGACGTGCCTTATCGGGTAATCCTCATTGAGCGCGATCACTTGGACGGCTTTGTGAGTCTTGAGGTTTACGAGTATGGGTGCGCGGAGGTTAGCGGTCATATTCCATGGGGCAGCCGGAGGAATTGAGACGACGATAAGCAATGCGAGGTCAGCAGGATTTACGCTGCCTATGAGTTTGAGTTCGTCCTCTGGTATTCTTGCGTTGTAATCTGGCTGAACTGCGTCGGGTGAAGTTACGGGCAAAGCAAGATCGGGGTCATCGAGGGACTGAAGCCATTTAACCGCACTGTCTCCGTCTCCTACGAGTATCCAGTTGAATTTTGTCTCGAAGGCTGGTATTCCGCGCGGGAAGAAAAGGACTTCCTCCTGTGAATACGAGATTTCTCCGAAACGTTCGGTGTCGAATTTCATTGTTATCTACTGCCTTTCGGTGATAAATTTTCCGCATAATGATAGCATGTTGCCTTTCTTGTAGCATTGCTAAGTTTCGGAATTATTGCTAAACTGACACACCATTATGGAGCAGGAAATATTTGACTGGTTAAATTCACAAACGAAATCTCAGGGTACAGGATTGCTTGTTGCCCCGCTGAGTCCTGAAGTGCAGGAGGATATTCCGGCTCCTCAAGAGAGTATCCCCCCTGAAGATCCGCAGGACATGGCCGAAGATTCTCCTTCAGATTATGAGGAGGGTAATGTTGTGTTGGCTGATGACTCTCAGGAAGTTCTTGATGTTCCCGATGACTCACAGCCGGAAGATGAGCAAGATGTCCCTGTTGAATCGGACGATGAGCATGACGAGCAGGATATTCCTGTTGACCTCCAAATCTCGGACATTCAGCAGCCAGACAACGTAGAGGACATACTCGAAATTCCTCAGCAAGACGAAACACAGGAAGTCAATGACGAAATAACACAAGACCTTCCCCCTGAAGCATGGTCATACGGTGATGAGGACGAATACCCAACCTTCATACCAGAGACAGACAATCCCGAAGACTTCATTCCAGATTCAGAAGCCGACGACGATCCCGCCCAGCAAGATCACGAGTGGCAGGAACGCGCTACAGGTTTCACCCTGAGCCTTGACGAGCCGCCGCCGGAACTCTGGACGCACATCAATGATGATGACCCAGAGCCAGATTACGAGCCTACGGAGAGTCTTCAGGGAGCAGCATACGTTCAGATTCATGGCCGGAATTTTACGGAGCGTCTTCATCACACTCTGAAGCACAGGAAGGAACGTGCAGAGGAACGCGCGCAGGCCGAGCATGAGCAGGACAATTCTCACCCTTACATTCAGAAAGCTGTGATATTAGCGTCTACACTTTTGATGGCACTGGGGTTCGCATTTCTTGCGCTGTGGTTCATTGGACGCGAGACACCCGAAGGAATGAAATCACGCGCACAATCTCTCGAAGATGCCGGGAAGTTTGAGGAAGCATCGGAAGTCTACAGGCGCGCTCATCGTCGTTACCCAAATGTTGCAGAATTTTTGGAGGGACTTTCGGAGACCTCAGAGAAGGCCGGACGCCCTCAGACTGCAAAGACAGCTCACGACGAATACATCAAGATGACATCGCCCGATACTCCGCCGAAAATTGAGCCGGAAGTCATCGTTGAACCAAAGCCTGAACCTCCAAAGCCCGCGCCAGTGAGCCTGATTCTCAACGAGAAGCCTCTGACGTTTCAGGATTACTTGGACGAGGCAAATCACGCCTACAATATCGGAATGTACAACAGGGCAGTGATAAACTTTTTCCGTGCGCATGAGATCAATCCTAGTGATTTCCGGCCATACATAGGGCTTGCGGCAAGCTACAGAATGAAGGGAATGTATTTCGACAGCAAGAGAATACTCGACGAGGCAAGGCGAAAATTCGGAAGGAGTCCCGCGCTTGATATGGAGACATATTTTCTGCGGGAGGCCAAATAGAACAGGAGGGTAAAACTTATGGTACACGAAAACGTTATACAAGCGAATGAAATCGTCGGCAACGACATCGTAAAGGCATTGAAGCGGAGGGGCTTCGGTGCTGAATACGTCGCAACAAGTGAGCAGGCACTTGCAAGGGTCATGGAGATCATTCCGGCCGATGCTACAGTAGGAATCCCCGGCACAATCACGGTCAGGGACATCGGGGCATTGGACGCTCTGAAAGCTCGCGGCAATACAGTCTTTCAGCATTGGGGTAAAATGTCGAACGAGGAAAGACGCGCTGCGAGGTTCAAGGAGAACACGGCTGACGTATTCCTCACGAGTGCGAACGCTGTTACTCGGGACGGAAGGATCATTAACATCGACGGAACAGGCAACAGAGTCGCTGGAATGGCTTGGGGTAACGGCCTCGTTCTCTTCGTCATCGGAATCAATAAACTTGCCTTTGACCTTGAGGACGGCATCAAACGTGCAAAGTCAGCCACAATTCCCAACGCAATCCGCCAGAATGTCGATACAGCGTGCGTGAAGGCAGGGCATTGCGTGAACTGTTCGGCAGCCGGAGATGACGACTCAATGTGCAGGGCGATACTCATTCTTGAGGAAGCCGTCAAGGGAAGGAAGTACCACGTAATCATAGTCGGTGAAGACTTAGGATACTAGCCGTCAAAAACCCTCCTGACACAAATCGGGAGGGATTATTATTTGGAGTTGATATAAGAATGGAGAACAGGGACAAGATAGTAGTATTACTAGCGGGAGGAAGGATAGTCCAGCGTCAGGACGGCGCAGAACTTACGGACGAGGAATTATACGCGCTTCTTCCCGATGATTTGAGGACGCACGTTGTGTTTCAGAAATGGAGCTTCCAGCCCGTGAGCAATTACACGCTAAGAATGTGCGGCGAGTTGATTGGCATGGTAACGAGTTACGTTCACGATGAGGGAGCGAGGGGAGTCGTTGTAACCTGCGGAATATCACTGCTTGCGGAGCTTTCATATTTTGCCGACCTTGTGTGGAATCTCAACCCTCCGTTAATCTTCACGGGTTCGATCTTCAACGCCGGAACTTCAGGGAGTGAGACAGGTACGAGGCTTCGGCAGTCGGTGAAAGCTGCATTGTCAGGCTCATGCACAGGCAAGGGCGCGTTAATCTGCATTCAGGACGCAATATACGCACCTGCTGACGTTCTTAGAATCTCGAACTTCAACCGTTCGGGGCTTCTTGCGTTCCCGGAGTCTCCGCTTGGAGTGTTCAGCCAGCCTTCGGGGAACTATATATCGCTGAGATACCCTCGACATCGTTACGTTCAGAGCACAGTGAAGCCTCTTGCGCGAAACATTCCAGTGATTACAGCGTCATTAGGTGATGGCGATGTACTTCTGAGGGCGCTGCTGGATAAGAGGTTCGAGGAACTTGACGGCCTCATTATCTCTGGATTGGGCGACGGCGATGTACCAAGCTCGTGGGTTCCAATGCTGCGAAAACTCATGAAGTCGGACATTCCTATAGTTCTGACATCACGATACCCTGACGGAATAGTTCAGGCGACGGAGAACTACGAGGGGAGTGCGTCCCAGCTTCTCGAAATGGGACTGCTGAACGGCGGAATGCTCTCACCCTATCAGGCGCGGATAAAGCTCGCTGTCGGAATGTCGGCAGGGCTTGAGGGCAATGCGCTTGCGGAATACATAGCGGGGATTCATTAACATGGCCGGAATTGTAGCGATAATAGGCCGTCCGAACGCAGGAAAGTCCTCGCTCTTCAACCGTCTCACCGGCACGAAGGACGCGATCGTTGACGACATGCCCGGTGTAACACGCGACAGATTATACGGGGAATGCGAGTACGATGGGCGGAACTTCTATGTTGTGGACACTGGGGGAATATTCGGCGAGGATACTGACTTCAGCGCGGGGATAAGGAATCATGTTGAGGCAGCTGTGAGGGAATGCGACGCTGTAATATTTCTTGTCGACGGAAAAGCGGGCATAACAGGCTCGGACGAGGAGATTGCCGACTTCATTCGTCGTGCAGGCAACAAACCAGTTATAGTGGCCGTGAACAAACTCGATGACCCAAAGCATGATGACACCGCTAACGATGCTTACGCTTTGGGATTTGAGCGTGTAGTCCCTGTAAGCGCGATGCACAAGCGGGGAATATATGAGCTTCTTGACGCTGTCGTTGACGTTCTTCCAGTCGATGATGGTTATGAGGAAGAAGATGACGATGAAATTAGGCTTGTGATTGCTGGTAAGCCTAACGTTGGAAAATCCTCTCTCCTCAACAAAATCACGAACTCTGAACGCTCATTAGTAAGCCCGATTGCGGGGACTACGAGAGACCCTGTAGACACGCGCACAGAAATTGACGGTCAGAAATTCAGGATAGTTGACACGGCGGGACTGAGACGGAGGGCGAAATTCGACGGGGATTTGGAGTATTACTCATTCGTGAGAACACTCTCGGCGGTTGACAGGTCAGACGTGGCATTGCTGTTGATGGACGCTCAGGACGTTTGCACGGAACAAGACAAGAGGATTGCGGGCCATGTCGTCAAGAAGGGAAAGGGAATAATTCTCGTCGTCAACAAATGGGACTTGATTGGCGGCGACAAAAAGGCCGACGAAATAATGAGGAAGATACGAGATGAGATGCCGTTCGTGAGCTACGCGCCTGTTGTGTTTTCGTCGGCACTAAGCGGTCGTGGCGTGGCAAAAATCCTACAGTCAGCAATAGAAATCAGCGAGAACCGAAAGAAGCATATTCCTACGAACCTCCTCAACAGATTGATGAGAGATGTCCTAGCGTTTGACAGATTGCCGTCAGACAGGAAGGGACGATCGTTGAAGGTTTATTACTGTTCGCAGGCAGAGGGAGAGCCGCCGACGTTTATATTCTTCGTGAATAACCCTGAGCTTGTGAACACAGGGTTTGAGAATCACGTGAAGAATAAGATTCGAGAGCTTGAGGATTTTACGGGGACACCGATTCGGACTTTCTGGCGCGGAAAGGAAAAGGAGTGAGGTTTTAACATAACGCGCAAGAAGTCTCCCGCCTCTATCGTTTGTGGTAAAATATTCTAAAAATAAAAGTGAGCAACTACACTCTGAATAATGTAACTCAGGAGACGAAAACCAAGTGCCTGAGTCAGACAAAAGAAAATAATGTACCGTCCCTTCGGGGCATATCGTAGAACGAAATACGCTATGGGACTACGGGAACTTACGCCTATGGAGAGGATGTACTGCGTCCTTCGGCAAGACGACTTCAGCCAGTAACATCGGTTGGAGCGCAGTCTTCGTTGAAGTAGGAAGCTGCCACTTCTATAAGTGGTGGTAGTTCAC
>JAFRSL010000199.1 GCA_017427625.1 Synergistaceae bacterium
ATTCTGTCGGCCTGGATGTTGGGGAGAAGGACATCGACAAAGAGGGTGTATACAGTTCCCAAGTCTCTGGTTGAACCGTCAATGACAACAAGCACCAAGTCAATTAGGCCGAAATTTCCTTTGCTGTTCACGTGGTATGTTTCTCTCAGCTTTGCGGTGATTTTCCGAGAATGCTCTTTGTCATTCCCGATGCTGTCTCCAAGTCCGGGCGTGTCCCAAAAACGAAGAATGTTATTCAGCCTGTGTTCCGTAACGTCCATCGTCTCAGGCGCAAAGCTATTGCCGACTTTTGCGGTATCAGCCCCGAATATTGTGTTTAGCGTTGTTGATTTCCCCGTTCCAGTCGCACCTATAAGCATAACATCAAGAGGGTACGCCCCCATTCTGCGCACCTTGTAATCAATGTCATGCTTCCTGTAGTCATTGAGCATGTCTTACCACCCGAACCAGCCTAATACTCCTCCTACGATGCCTCCTATTGCTCCTCCTATAGCAGCACCAACAGGTCCGCCTAGAACAGCTCCAATTTTTGCCCCTGCTGTTGCGCCTGCTGTGGCCGCAGCCGCTGCTCTGACCGACTGTTTGAGTGACTCCTGAATGTCCTTGCCATAATCCCGTTTGTCGTCATTACTTTTCCATGTCTCCTGATTGCGCGATACATTGTCCATAATTGCAAGGCGTTTTTTATCCGGCGTGTGAGAGACTATCAGCGACAGCAATTTTGCGAGATTATACGGTCTTTCCTGCTCTACGTCGTCGTCCTCCTTGTAGCCCGCTGAGTAGTACATCGTATCGACGTCAACACCCGTAGTTTCCTTTATCCTCCGCCTGAAAGTGTCTACCCTGCCGTCAAGCTCTGCGATAAGTTTTTCGTCCGGCTTGCTGTTCGTGTAATCCCAATGTCTCGGCATTACGGAATCGCATTTATTGAGGGCTGCTATGACTCATGTCTTTTTGTCGTTCTCGTCTCCAAGATTAGGTACAATCACATCGCTGATGAGGCTGTATGTCGTCCCTAAATCCCTTGAGGCGGCATCAGCGAGTACAAGCACAAGGTCAATCATGTACGCTCCTGAAGCGTCCTTCCTGTGAAGAAGCTCGACAATCTTCCGTGCATGTTCCGGGTCTTTTTTCCCGTCGCCGAGTCCAGGACTGTCCCAGAGAGTGATTTTGTCGTTCAGCTCGTAGGACTTGATTTCCATCGTTTCAGGCTCTGCGTGAATGCCTACCCTTGAGATCTCACGCCCGAAAAGCGCGTTAATCGTTGAGCTTTTGCCGACACCTGTACCGCCCGTAATCATGAGGTTTATTTTCTGGTTCCTCATGTTAAGGAGAATGTCAAAGATTTTCTTCTTCTCCGTCTCGTTGATGTCCGACTTCTGGATACTCTCGCCAAATTCGCGGAAAATATCGTTGTTGTCTGCCATGATTTTACCTCCGTATTTAGATTTGATTTATAGAGTTTACCATGCAACTATACGCACTTAGGGGTGTTTTACTTTTTTGAACGAAAAATTTTCAAAGCTATATGCAATGTAATTGATTTAATCGTTTAGCTGAAATAGAATTTGGACACCCAAATAATTTTTCAGAAGGGAAATTTTCACATGACACTTGACGAACTCGAAACAGGAAAATCCGCAGTCATCGAAACAGTTGGAGGAACAGGGTCAAAAAGCCTGCGCCAACATCTCCTCGACATGGGCATAATTCCCGGCGCAAAGGTCAAAATGATTCGCCACGCGCCTATGGGAGACCCCTTAGAGTTCCGCATTCATGATTACGAGCTTACTCTAAGAGCCGCAGACGCATCACGAATCACAGTCAGCTCCGTCAATGACACAGAGACAGCAGAGAGACTCATTGACGCGCTTCATGACACACTACATGAGGCAGCGGACATCGAGCACCCCGGCTTCGGTGAGGAAGGAAAGTATCACATTCCCGGAGAGTCTGAGCCATTGCCGGAAGGTACGATCCTTACGTTCGCGCTCGCTGGAAACCAGAACTCCGGCAAAACTACCCTATTCAACCAGCTCACAGGCGCAACTCAAAGGGTCGGGAATTTCCCGGGCGTTACAGTCGACAGAAAGGACGGCGCAATTCGTGGACACCCCGACACACTCATCACCGACCTTCCGGGAATATACTCGATGTCGCCGTACAGCGGTGAGGAAATCGTCTCACGAAACTTCATTCTCGACGAGAAGCCCAAAGCTGTCATCAACATTATTGACGCTACGAACATTGAGCGCAATCTCTATCTCACGATACAGCTCCTCGAAATGCAAATCCCCACCGTGATTGCCCTAAACATGATGGACGAACTCAGCGGAAACGGTGGAACTGTCGACATAAACAGAATGGAGTCGCTTCTCGGCGTTCCTGTCGTTCCGATTTCAGCACTAAAGAATGAGGGTGTCGACGAGCTTGTCCAACACGCTATCCACATCGCAAAGTATCAGGAGAGGCCGAAACGTTACGACTTCTGCGGAGAAGATGACCACGACGGAGCAGTTCACCGCGCAATTCACGCGATCTGCCATCTCATCGAAGACCACGCAGAACGTGCAGGTTTACCGCTGAGATTTGCCGCAAGCAAGGTCATCGAGAACGACAGACTCGTACTCGACCGCCTCAATCTCGAACCCAACGAGCGCGAAATGTTGGAACACATCATAATCCAAATGGAACACGAGCGAGGACTCGACCGAAACGCCGCAATGTCGGACATGAGATTTTCGTTCATCGAGAAAGTTTGCGCTCAGTCAGTCGTAAAACCTCAAAGAAGCCGCGAACATCTCAGGAGTCAGAGGCTCGACAGCATTCTTGCGGGGAAATACACGGCGATACCCCTTTTCCTCGCGGTCATGGCCGGAATTTTCTGGCTGACATTCGAGGTAATAGGCGCGTATTTTCAGGAGATATTAGAGGGCTGGATTGAGGCTTTCACGGAATACACCGACGCATTCCTGACCTCAGCGGGCGTGAATGAGGTGCTTCACGGGCTTATTACGGGCGGAATTTTCGCGGGCATCGGGAGCGTTCTGTCGTTCCTTCCAATTATAATAACGCTGTTCTTCTTCCTTTCGGTTCTTGAGGACAGCGGTTATACTGCGAGGGTTGCATTCTTCATGGACAAGTTGCTCCGTAAAATCGGTCTCTCCGGGCGAAGCATAGTACCGATGCTGATAGGTTTCGGCTGTACTGTACCCGCCGTAATGTCAACACGAACCCTCCCAAGTGAGCGCGACCGACGAATGACGATTTTACTGACACCGTTCATGAGTTGTACCGCAAAGCTGCCGATATACGCATTCTTCGTCAACGCATTCTTCCCCGAACACGGAGGACTCATAATGACGGGGCTTTACGTTCTCGGTATAGTGATGGGGATTCTTGTTGCGTTGTTGTACAAGAACACGCTATTTCGTGGCGAGGCTGTACCGTTCGTTATGGAGCTTCCGAACTACAGACTGCCGGGCGCGAGAAACGTCCTGATGCTCCTCTGGGAAAAGGCAAAAGATTTCATTCAGCGGGCATTCTCGGTGATATTCATTGCTACGGTTGTGGTGTGGTGCTTGCAGAGCTTCGACCTCCATTTCAACCTTGCCTCAAACCCGAACGAGAGCATTCTCGCGTCATTGGCGGGGCTTTTGGTGCCATTGTTCCGGCCTATAGGACTCGGAGATTGGAGAATATGCACGTCCCTGATATGCGGTTTCCTCGCAAAAGAAAGCGTAGTGTCGACACTTGAGGTGCTATTCGGTGAGAACGTGGCCTCAGCGATTCCGGCTGTTTCGGCGGCATCGTTGCTAGTTTTCAGCCTGCTGTATACTCCTTGCGTTGCGGCTATCGCGTCGATACGGCGAGAGATGGGCGGTAAATGGGCGTTCGGGGTCGTGCTTTGGCAATGCGCTGTAGCGTGGATTGCGGCCATGATCACGAGGATTGTTCTTCTTATGTTAATATAAAACAAAGGAGGGCTACAATGTCGATTTTCTATGTACATCAGGGTCAAACTTACAACGAGGAGAGAGCAGGCGGATATGTCTGGGCTCCGCAATTGAATAAAGGCGGCTGGAAAAATGCCGGCTACACCAGAATGACCGAAATACGTAAGGGAGATTATATTCTTCACAGCGTTAACGGCAAGATCATGGCCATCAGCGTCGCAGAGAGTGATTGCTACGAAGCTAACCAACCTAAAGAACTTGTGGCAGCTAATACTATCGTGGACTGGAATGATGAGGGGTACAGAGTCGATGTATATTACTATGACTTCGATAACCCTGTGAACATCACGGAGCATTCTGAATGGTTGAGCGAGCATCATGTTGATGAAAGTGCTTT
This sequence comes from Synergistaceae bacterium, assembly GCA_017427625.1. GTDB lineage: Bacteria > Synergistota > Synergistia > Synergistales > Aminobacteriaceae > JAFUXM01. Next base: position 4,354 of record JAFRSL010000199.1, read on the forward strand.
TGATGTCAACGGCAAGGGAAGGCTACAGTACATGTGCAATCTTGCCGACAAGCACGCCGCTTTCATTCTCGAAATTGCGATAAAGAAGCAAAAGGATTCACGAGTAATTAGAATCTTGAAAGACGCACTAAAAAACATTAAGGACTAAAATGAAACAGTATCACATATCACTCGACGAAAATGACGCAGGTAAATTCTGCATGCTTCCCGGAGACCCGGCACGCTGTGAGAAAATCGCAAATCATTTCGACAACCCTCACTTCGTCGCAAGCAACCGCGAGTTCACAACATGGGCAGGGACTCTTAACGGTGAGCGTGTCCTTGTAACGTCAACAGGAATCGGAGGCCCTTCAGCAGCAATAGTAATGGAAGAACTTTCAGCAATCGGTGTAAAGACTTTCATTCGCGTTGGGACTTGCGGGGGGATTCACATGGACGTGAAAAGCTCGGACATCGTCATAGCCACATCAGCAATAAGAATAGACGGTACAAGCCGTGAATATGCCCCGATAGAGTTTCCGGCGGCGGCAGATTTCGAGGTCGTAAGGGCTTTGGTTGACTCGGCTCAGGAACTTGGAGAACGCTGGCACACGGGAGTCGTTCAGAGCAAGGACTCATTCTACGGTCAGCACAGCCCAAATAGAATGCCGGTATCACATGAGCTTCTCGGAAAGTGGGAGGCATGGAAGAGACTCGGAGTCCTAGCGAGCGAAATGGAGTCGGCAACATTATTCGTTGTGGCTTCGTCATTGGGCGTTAAGTGCGGGAGTGTCCTCAATGTCATATGGAATCAGGAACGCGAGTCAGCAGGTTTGATTGACCCGGATAATTTCGACACAGAGCGGGGAATACGTGTCGCTATCAGGGCATTGTCAAAGCTGATAAAATATGACAAAAAGGAGGAATAATGTTTTGAAAATAGCTATAGCGCATGAGGATAGGAACGGCAGTATACCTCAGCATTTCGAGGAAACTCAGGACTTCAGGATTTATGTTATTGAGGGCGGAAAACGCATATATTCCTCGATACATACCCCAAGCATAGAAGGACGCAAGAATTTAGTGGGCTTCCTCAAAGATAATGATTTTGACGTCTTAATCTGCGATGGAATCAGCGAGAAAACGCAGGATGCTTTGAAAAAGGCCGGAATAACACTATACGCGGGAGTCACAGGGAATGCGGAAGAAGCTTATAAGGCTTTCATTGATGGCAGGCTCACATTCAACACGAATCATAACGAACAAGATAGCGGAGGAGTAACCATGTCAAGCTGTAACCATGACTGCGAGCATTGCGGCACATCATGCGGAGAACGCACGGCCGAGTCCCTGAAGTTCGCGCCAAATCCTGGTGTCAAGAACGTAATCGGAGTTGTTAGTGGAAAGGGAGGCGTCGGGAAATCGCTCGTTACTGGGCTTCTAGCCTGCGCCATGAACGCTAAGGGCTACAAAACCGCGATACTCGACGCTGATATTACAGGGCCATCAATCCCCAAGATGTTCGGGATTAAGGACGGCGTATTGTCGGACGGACACATGATTCAGCCAGCAGTCAGCAAGAACGGAACGAAGATGATCTCGATGAACTTATGCCTTCCTGATGAGACACAGCCCGTTGTATGGAGAGGGCCTGTACTCGGAGGGGTTCTTCAGCAGTTCTGGGAGGAAGTTGACTGGGGAAGGACGGATTTCATGTTCGTTGACATGCCGCCCGGAACAGGCGATGTTCCTTTGACGGTGTTCCAGTCGTTGCCGCTGAAGGGAATTGTGATTGTTACAACACCGCAGGAGCTTGTCGGAATGATCGTCGCAAAAGCTCTTAATATGGCCAAAATAATGAATATTCCTGTTCTTGGGATCGTCGAGAACATGTCATACTTTGAGTGTCCTGACTGCGGGAAGAAGCATTACATCTTCGGCGAGAGTCATCTTGATTCAGTAGCAAGTGAGAACGGGATCAACGCAACGGCTCAGATGCCAATGATGCCGGGACTTTCAGGGCTTTGCGACTCCGGGAAGATTGAGGAGTCAGACGCGGTGAAATATCTCGGCAACGTAGTAAGCGCACTTGAGAAAATCTAGGAATCGTACCGCGTCAACATATCCTCCATACTCCTAAGAATATGCCCACGCATAGCCTTTGACGCACCTTCAGAATCGCGGGCCTTGAGCATTGAGTATATATTCTCATGTTCGGCCCGTGATTTCTTCGCGTACTCGTTCTTCGTCGTCCGGAGTCCCATAGAGAGACCGTTCCACAATTCACCGAGCATGTTGACGAGCCTCGAATTTCCAGACGCAAGCCATATGTTATAGTGGAATGACTGGTTGAGATCCCCGTAATTCTCAGCGTCATGACTCACAAGGTGGCCGATGCAATGCTCAATCTCCGATAAGTCCGCCCTGTTCTCGCAGACGATCCTGCAAGCCTCAGCCTCCAATGCCGCGCGAATCTGATAGTGTTCACGGATATTCTTCGCGCTCATTCCTAGAACGACGGCCCCGCGATTCTGTGCAAGCTCAATTAGCCCGTCCCTCGCCAGAATCTGAAACGCCTCCCTAACAGGTGTAACAGAAATTCCGAGTGCCCTCGCCGTCGCCTCAAGCGCAAGTGTCTCACCCTGCTTTATCTTCTGCGTAATTATTGCCTCGCGCAACGATGAAGCTGCCTGTTCACGTACTGGCATCATCTTAACCGGCCTAAGATTTAACATATGTACATCTCCTCCGTATCCTTATTAGTCCGCCTGAAAGCACCTCGCTGTAAACCGCGTAGCAAGAGCGTATCATTCCCATGTCCAACGGATATTTCAACGCCGGAAGCAAGTCCCCGAATACAGCATCAATACGTTCTGCGTTCCTGCAGTGTCTGAGAACAAACGGCAAATATATTTCCGTGATGGCTTCGAGAAATTTCCTCCTCAAAGGCGCGGCGACATATCTCCGTAGCGTTCTGTGAAAATCTGTCTGCCTTTCGCACATTGAGAGGGACATTAGTTTTTCCGCAGAAAGCTCCTTCACCGCCTCAGCCTCAATTATCCCCATGTCCGTGAAGATTGAGCGTATATATTCGTCATTGAGCGTTGTGATCCTGACATGCTGGCCTGGAAGCCTCTCGGTCAGCCCCTGATACTCAAGCGATATTAACGCCTCACGTACAGGCATTCTCGAAATCCCAAGAGACTCGGCAAGTTCACTCTGCGTTACCGTGAGTCCTTCGGGGAGGTCGCCCGATAATATGGCCTCCTGCAAAATCTCTAATGCGTTTCCTGATTTGTATTTCTTCCTAAGTGCTAACATGATGACAAAAATTGTATCCATTTCAGTGAATTTTGTAAACCTTCCTTATTCAGCAAGTCCATCCGAAGAACAATAATCATCATTCCCTAATATGAATCCTTACGCTACTAACGCCGAGTATACCCAGCCGTCTTAATGGGCCGGACTAGAACATTTGGCCTTATTGTCGCTGGTATGGATTTTGTAGATTGCGCTGGGGTTAAAGATGCTTACTTTCGCAAGTCTATATCTCTGCGCCTCATATCTAATTGCTGTGGATTTACAAGATTTTACAGAAAATATAAAAAATCCCCGCTCTTTGCAGGGATTTTCGCGCTCTTGCTTATAACTTCTAAGTGGCGGCACCTGGATTCGAACCGGGGACTCCGTGGGTATGAACCGCGTGCTCTAGCCAACTGAGCTATACCGCCTTGTTGAATTGGTGGCGGGGAATGGATTTGAACCATTGACCTTCGGGTTATGAGCCCGACGAGCTTCCAAACTGCTCCACCCCGCGGTATAATGTGCTTTTCATGGTGCCGGACGAGAGACTCGAACTCTCACGGACTTTACGCCCTCGGGATTTTAAGTCCCGTGTGTCTACCATTCCACCAGCCCGGCGATTGCAC
>JAFRSL010000200.1 GCA_017427625.1 Synergistaceae bacterium
AACATGCTCCCTGAAATCATGGCCTCAATGTCCGCTAAGTGGCGATGATGGTGATGATGCTCGTGTTCATGGCCGTGTTCGTGTTCATGATGATGCTCGTGCGTGTGAACGTCAAAATTTATTCCGGCGAGTCCGTTTTTTGTTGACCTCTCTATTATCAGCTCGTATTCATGCGGATCAAGCGCGGTAATCTTCCTGATTTCGTTCCTGAAAAATTCGGGGTTAGGAACGAGGTTCAGCAATGCCCCGATGAACATATCGCCCGCAATTCCAGCAAAGCAGTCAATGTAAAGCGTCTTCATACGTCAAACCTTCTTTCTCGTGTAAGCCAGCAATTCCTCGAAAGGGTCAGCCTCAGCCTTTTTCTCAGTTACAGCCTCGCGGTGATACGGCCTCGCGCTCCCTGATACTGCGCGTAACACTGTGCGTTCCTCATTCTCAGCGAGCATAGGGACGACCGTCGAAGCGTCAATCTCGCAGGCGAACGAAATATCACCGCTGTATCCGATTTGTTCCAAATATTTCGCGTGGTTGGACTTTCGTACGAATGACTCCGTATCGTTCCCGCTGTTCTGCCAGAGAGTGAGGGCTATCCTCGCGCTGTCTGACATTAAGACCTCGCCGCGCCTCATCAAATCCTCAACGACAGCACCCGCGCAGAGTGTATCTTCCCATGAAGGGCGGTTCTTTCTCCCTGAACATAGAATCCCTATACGATTCCCAATCGTGAGGGCGTAATCGAGACATGCGGAGTAATTCCTGAGACTAACGGCGATCACAGGGCAACCCGAAGACTCGGCCTCAAGTAGTGCTGAAGTCCCGTTTGTTGTTGACATAACACCGCAGTAATGCTCACGGATTATCTCATACGTTAGTTCGAGCGGTGAGTTCCCGAAATCGAATCCCTCTGGAGGAATACCGTTGACCTCCCCCATCAATAACGGCGAAGACCCCCGTGCGCGTAGTTCATCGACCAACTTCCTAGCGTCATCAGGAGTTTTCACAGGGTAAAGCTCAGTTCCTCCAAGCTCAAACCAACGTGTCATGACCGTAGTTGCCCTCAGAACGTCGATAACCAGCCAAACGTCAGCCGAAGGAAGATAATTCCCCTCTCCTGCGTTAAAGACTAAATCAGCCTCGTAATGTTCAGCCATGAATCAATATGCCTTTGCGAAAACTGTCAGCCTTGCGCCGTCATTGCCCGTGATTATGCACTTGCCCTTATTGTCGCCCGGCAATATACATCTCGGGGTTGCGCCTGTTTCCTCGCGTATCCTGGTCTCGTCGTCCTTTGTGCCTCCGAAATACGCCCTGACGAATCCGCCTTTCTCCGAGATGATTTCCTTCAGCTCGTCATAGCTTCCTGCATCGTGAGTGTTATCGTCCCTGAAAGCCTTTGCCCTTGCGTAAAGATTGCCCTGAATTTCATCAAGTAATTTCTTCACGGTCGGTATGACTTCATCGTTCTTGACGTCAATTTTCGCGCCTGTGTCCCTGCGAACGAGCCTCACAGTTCCTGCGGCTAAATCCTTCTCGCCTAGTTCGAGCCTCAAAGGTACGCCCTTCTGAAGATGCGTAAAGAATCGGTCAGCCGGTCTCATGTGGAAATCAGTATCAACCTTCGTGAACATTCCGCCGAGTTCTGCGTCGAGTTTTGCGGAAATCTCTTTTGCTTTCGGGAGAATTTCATTCGCGGCTATGCTTTCGTCCTTTGAGATTGGGAGGATTACGGCCTTTGTTGGAGCTATTCGCGGTGGAAGTATGAGACCGTCATCATCGGAGTGAACCATGATTAACGCGCCGACTATTCTTGTTGAAACGCCCCAGCTCGTTGTCCAGCAGTAAGTTAATTCGCCCTCTCTGTTCTGGAATTGAATCTCAAAAGCCTTAGCGAAATTCTGCCCCAAGAAGTGGCTTGTTCCCGCCTGAAGTGCCTTAGCATCGCTCATCATGGCCTCGCATGTGTAGGTTTCAACAGCACCGGGGAATCTCTCGCCTGCTGTTTTTTCGCCTGCAATTATCGGGAGAGCGAGTTCATTCTCCATGAGGTCGCGGTAGACTTCAAGCATACGGATGGTTTCTTCGCGTGCTTCCTGCTCAGTCTCATGTGCGGTGTGCCCTTCCTGCCATAGAAATTCGGACGTTCTAAGGAATAGGCGGGGACGTTTCTCCCATCGCATGACGTTGCACCACTGGTTCATGAGTACTGGCAAATCGCGCCATGACTGAATCCATTTAGAATACATGTAGCCGATAACAGTCTCAGATGTCGAACGGACTGCAAGGGGTTCTTCGAGCTTTTCGCCGCCCGCGTGAGTAACCATAGCAAGCTCAGGGGCAAACCCTTCAACATGTTCGGCTTCCTTCCTGAAGAATGATTCGGGAATTAGCAGCGGGAAGTATGCGTTTACGTGCCCTGTGCGCTTGATTTCAGCATCGAGTTTCGCCTGAATGTTCTCCCAGATTGCATAGCCTGTGGGACGTATTACCATACAGCCGCGAATAGGCGCATAATCCGCGAGTCCGGCTGCTTTGATTACGTCAAGGTACCACTGTGAATAGTTCTCTTTTCTCGGTGTTATGTTTCGTGCCAATTATTGTTCCTCCTTATGATGTTTACCAGAGCGTTTTTACGTCGTCGTACTGCGGGATAATTTCGTCTGATGTCAGAAGCGTATACCCTTCTTCGATCGCCGATGCGATTATTATTCTGTCAAAAGGATCACGATGTATCAGTGGCATTTTCTGAATCCTCTCGAAGTATCTCAGCTTCAGCGGAAGAATGTAAATATCTTCCTCCAGACAAATTTCCTCAAGCTCAAAAGTATTCTGCCTTATATTGAGCTTGCCTGTAGTTTTCTTGACTGCTATCTCCCAGAAAGTTGCTTTGCTGACATATACAGGGTCATTGCCTGCAAGTATTTCTTTTGCTTTCTGGGACAGCTTCGAGGCATTCTGCACCGACCATATGAAAGTACAAGTATCGAGAAGGTACATCAGACAGCGGCCTCCTGCAATTGTGCTTCTGCTTTCTTAGCCGCGCGCATGGCCTCAAGGACTTTTTGCTCCTCAGGTGAAACGAAATCCATCGGATCGTTAAAGTCGTCCGAAATCCATACTTGCCCTTCAAGCACTCCTAGTAAACGCGGTCTGTCTCGCTTCTTTTTTTCACGTTTTGCAGGGACTGCCGGGCTTTCCCGCAGGAAACGTACAAATTGAAGCAGCAACTGCAAACTGTTTTCAGGCACTTCATCAATATAGTGCAGTATTTCTTGTCTTATTGTCATTGTTACCTCTCCTCTCACAGAAATTTACGGCAGCGGGTAGTGATCCCATATCGGAACGCCCAAGAAGAACCCCGTCTTCAGTTCCTCAGAGCCGTACATTATTGCCAGCTTCATGTCGATGAGGTTGTTCGGGAAATTCACAGCAAGACCAACTTCCCAAGGAGCCTCTATCTTGTGCCACTCCTTGTCCATCGCATACCCCCAGCTCGCGAAAAGTTCCCCCGCAAGAACTCCCACAGCCGTCCTGTTCAGAATCTTCCTGAACGCCAAGTTAGCCCAGAACATTCTCTCAGCCTCAATGGGATTTGACGCAACAGAGTAAAGTTCCTCAGCAGCTCCCAAGTAGACAGCGTGACTCCTTCTGTTCATGTCGCCCTCAGCAAATCCAAGACGCAAATACGTCCTCCACAAGCTCGAAACCTCAAGCGGCTTGAAGTAGCTCAGTCTGTAATTCACCTCGTCGAAGTTCGGCCACCACGCATTGATCTTCCACGCATAGCCCCTCGTAGGGTCTGACGGCATGTCAAGAGTGTCATATTCCGCGAAGAACGTTATTCCACTCGCTTCCGTGCCATCTTTCGCCGATATAGCGTCCCCGTCAACATGTTCATATGCGTAGCCCAATCCCATGTTCACCTCGCCGAGCGTGAAGAGCCTCGCAACTCCTGCCGCATACCTGTCCCAATCCCGCAAATGGTCCTCTTCCCCCGCTGGCTGCCAATTCTGTGCCGACAGCGTGAACTGCCACCCGTCCATAGGCTGAGGAGCTGTCTGGTACGTCAGGTCTATTCCCCACTGCTTGCCGATTTTTGCGACTCCGATGAGCGAGTCATATTCAGACAGAAGGCCATTCATTTCGCCCTTGAGGTAGAGCCATCTGTTCGGGTGAAGGTTCGTCGTGTAGCCGGAGATCCCTAACTTCACTTCAGGCGACTTCCTCACATCAATTCGCACAAGAACATCGCCCGATGCTGTACGTCCGAGCTGATAGTCCGCCATCTCAATTCCCACTGATTCCGAGAGCCTGTCAAGCCCTTCATTGATTTTCTTCTGGTCTACAGGCTTCCCAATCCAGCGCAATGCCCTCTTCCTCACAAGCTCGGCCATCTTAGGCGGGAGTCCGTGAACCTCGATATCGCCGACAATATCGCTTAGAGTTCTCTCTTCCTCCTCAAGCGTAAAGAGTGCCGGGCCCTTCTCAGAGAGTGCTTTTATCTCGTCAATCATAGGCATCGTTGCGTCAACACCAAGCGCAATGACAGCTTCGGGGTCAACGTTGTCGAGCGTCCCAAGTCCTGAAACGTCCGGCCTAAGAAGTATGTCCGCCGCCTGACCTTCCTCGTCCGTAGTCTTCCTCATGAGGATCGTCAATGACTGGTTCAGAACGTCCATGTATGAGTTCACTTTGCTTCCCATGTTGTCTGATATGTCGACCGCTACGATCGGTATCCCCGGGAAAAGCTCTTTCGCAGTGTAGACAGGAAGGTTCGAGACGATTCCGCCGTCAACAAGAAGGTGATCGTCAATCCTCCATGGCTCGAAGACCATCGGTATCGACATCGAAGCTCTCATTGCCGCCGCGAGGTTGCCTTCCTTTAGGACGACCTTCTCACCCGTGTTAATGTCAGTCGCAACAGCCGCGTAAGGTATTGGAAGGTGGTAGAAATCCGTCTCGGTAACGTGCTTCATTAACTGCGAGAAGTATGTGTAGAGCTTATCACCTGTCAGCAAACCTTTCGGTCCTTTCTGGTCTCCCTGCTTCTTGTAGGTCAAGAGGCTGACCGTATTGGTCTTTGCGCGCCTGTCATTCCCTGTGAAGACGAACATAGGCCCTGTGTTCTCACTGAGGAGGCTCGGAAGGTCTAACTCCTTTAGAATCCCGTGAATGTCCTTTGTCGAGTAACCGCTTGCCCTGAGTGCCCCCATCAATGCGCCCATGCTCGTGCCGACTATCCCGACTATAGGCACTCCGTTAAGCTCTAGCGTCTCCATGACTCCCAAGTGAGCGAAGCCCTTTGTGCCTCCTCCTGAAAGTACAAGAACGACTCCCGCTTCACCCTGAAAAGGACTCAGCGCGATAATACATGCGGCCACGAGGATGTGAATCAAACGTTTCAGCATAAAATTTCTCCCCTTAATGTGAAAAACGGCTCCGGCCCATTCAGACCAGAACCGTCAAATGAAATTTCTCTGTTTTCAGAATATAAACTATTACAGGCTAGTCAATCTTGAACGACAGCACAAGATAAAGCCCCCCTGAAGGCTGAATCTCAAAAGGTAGTGTGAAGCTCCTCATGCCGTTGTCCTCTTTCGTTACGTTCCTGATATTTTCCCCTATGATTAATTGCGGAGGCGTTACATCTACCGTACCCAATG
>JAFRSL010000201.1 GCA_017427625.1 Synergistaceae bacterium
AAGCCCCATAATCTGCGTAACATTCCTCGCGTCCCAGCCCTCCGACAACATGCCGACGGAGATAATATTCCTGAGATTTCCGCCGGGCTTGCCCTCCTGCCCTACAGTGTCAGACATTTCACGCAGTTCCTCAGCGCGTGAGGCTGACTCCTTCTTCAGACGTTCCGAGTCAATCCGCAAAACGCAATTTTCTCCGCTCAGTTCCGGAATGTCTATGCTTCCTCCGTTGAATGCGTGTTCAATTCTTGCGGCTGTGTTCGTGTTGTTCGCAACAGTAATCATAACAGGCGGTACGGGACTATCTGCATCTTTCCACGCTTTGAATGTCTCGCGCCAATCCTGCCCAAGCAACTCATAGGCATTACGCACAAGGTCAGGCAATGAGGCTTGAGGCTCAGAATTTTTGCAGAGGTCATTCTTCACCGTTCCGTCGCCGTAAATATGGTAGAGCTTCGATTTTGCCGTCCTTATGTCGGGAGGGGCATTATCCCGCACAACTATGCAGGGAGTCTTCACGATTCCGGCTTCGATACCGTCGTCCAACGAGAAATCGCTCACTATCCATGAGAATAAGCCCTCCTCGTCATTCCTTCCACGTCCGGGAATAAAAGGAGTTGCCGTAAAGTCATAACATGTCCTAATTTTCCGCGCACTGTGCAACCTGTCGAGACCCTCAACCCAGATCGTAGCCTCGCGCTGATTCTCTTTGTCTTCCTGAGTCTTGGCCTTCTTGTCTCCCGGCTTAATCCTGTATGCGTGATGAGCTTCGTCATTTATCACAATTACGTTGTGCATGTCTCCGGCAAATTCTCGGCAGTACGAATCATCTCCCCTAGGCGGTTTCTTCACGACACTCTTATTTTTGGCCGGGTCTTCCTTGCTGCTGTCCTCAAGAACGTGCCAGTTGTGAATCTCAACGCAGGCCTGATTCAGAATCCCCCGCATATTCTCAGGGACAATCGAAAACCTGTCGTAATAATTCCCCGCCTCATTGGGTTTAAGGACTCGCAGTCGGTCTCTTACGGTGATATTTGGCGCGACGACAAGAACATTCCGCGTGTATAGTTCACTCAGTCCGGGATAAGTCGCACAGTTGCAGACCTGCCACGCAATAAGCATCGACATAACGATAGTCTTTCCGCCGCCTGTGCAGAGCTTCGTGCATATCCGCTGAAACTCGCTCCCGTCATCAGGAATCAATGTAGCATGGCCCGCTTTCGTCTCGGCAAGAAATATCAGCGTCTCGATTGCCTCAGTTTGGCACCAGAAAAACGGCGTGTCCTGCCTCACAGTCCGGTCGTGCCAGTGTGTGAGAAGTTCCCGCGTTACGTTCGTCGACTCAGGATACCCAGCATCGCGCCATTCCTTGACCTTTCGGCGAATATCGTCAACTCTAGGAATAGCCTTGAACTCACGGACTATTCCCCCGCGTTTCTCAATCTCAACCCAGAAACCCGCAGGCCTCCTCCCTTCCACAACCTCAAAATGTCCCTCGCCCCTATATTCGAGGTGCTGTGATGGCTCAACATACGGCGAATTGATTACGACTCTTCCTTTTTCCCCGCTCATTGCGCTTCCTCCGTGCGAAGAATCCTCATGCTCTCGATTCCACGGTCGTCAATAATCTTCACGGCAATCATTTTCTCCTCGTCAACCTCGAACGGAAGCGACTCAGTCCCCGAATACTGCCCTATAATTGCCGGGTCAATCTCAGCTTTCAGAGTCTTCGTGAGCTTGCTCCAGCCTCCGGATTTACCCTCCATCGGGAAGAATATCTGCGACGGTGCAAAATCCATGCCGTTATAATTCGGGTCAACCCCCCACATCGCTATCTTGTCCGCATCTCCCGACACTAATTCTTCCTTCGAGACGCTGAAATAGTCATAGCCCAGAACTTCAACACGGTATTTCCCGCCCTTGTCCTTATGAAGAACAACATCAGGCTGTCCAACAAGCCAGAATGACTCGTCCGTGTTAATCTTCTTCTTGAGATCCTCCGTCATCAAATCATCGTTCATCTCAACCTGCAAAAGCGAAACGCCCGGCCAGTTCGCATTGTTGATGAAAGTCTGTGCTTCAGGCGAAAACTGGAACGCGCAGAATATCACCATTGAGGGCTTCGGAATCTGTTTCCCGGCCTCGTCAAGCGCGAATGATATTCTCCTGCTGTCCATGAGGGTGCTGCTGTCCGCAAAACACACAAGTGCTCTTCTCGGTTCAGCCTCATCAGTCCAAGCCTCAGAGTGAAGCCAGCGTGTCCCGGAAATCTTCTCATGCCGCGAAAAACGAATGCGCTCGCCTCCTTTGCCCCTGATGCCCGTTGCCATTAACTGAGACATGAAACCGTCCTGCCTGTCTTTCTCGTCAGGGTCAAGAGCTGCTGCCTCCTCAAGACTCATCACTGACGGAGCAGGAAGGGACTCAACCGTGAACGCCCCCGACACTCGGACTTTTCCCGCGTCGATTTCAGGCTGGTCATAGAGAATCTCGCGGGCTGGAGGCTCATTGTTGGCGATGGATTTCAGCGTTATGTGGGGGACTGACTTGTAGACGAAGCCGGAGGAGATTCCTTTTTGGGGGTCAGCGAGCTTATAGGAGTCGAATGTGGCGGTCATGAGTCGCTGGCGGGCTATGGCGATTGCAACGCGGGAAGTGTCGCAGGTTATCCAGCGTCTGCCCCATTTCTCTGCGCAGTAGGCTGTTGTTCCTGAGCCGCAGGTTATGTCGAGGACGAGGTCTCCGGGGTCTGTGGTCATTAGGATACAGCGGGAGATGACTTTTTCGGAGGTCTGGACTACGTAGCGCATATTGGGAGTTCCGCCTGTGTCATCCCAGAAGTCACCCATTTCGATCACGGGGCAATCATCAAGGTATCTTTTGTAGCGTAACCCCTTCCCCGACTTGCTAATACGTCCAGCCTGTATAAGTTGCTTTATGCCTTCTGCTGTAGTCTTCCAATGTTTTCCAGAGGGGGGCATAAATTTTTCCCCTTCATATTCTATAATTTGAGTAGAATTACTCACTTGACCATCAGACAATAAAGGTGTATACTGAACAATTCAGTGTTTTGAT
>JAFRSL010000202.1 GCA_017427625.1 Synergistaceae bacterium
AAATTGTCAGAACACCCGCAAGCCTCTAACGTTTATCACGGCGATTCAGTGTATGTATATCCCATCGACAAGAATCAGACGGAGCGCAAATGGCGTTACAGCAGAGAAAACGCAGAGGAAATTAAGCCGTTTCTGAAGGCAGTACGAAATAGAAGCGGTGTTATAGAAATCTTCATAGCCCGAATGACAGAGAACACAAAAACTATTTGGACTGATGATATATATAACGCAGAAATTCACGGCACTAAACTTGTTCACAAGATACTCGGCAGAAATTTCCCCTTCCCGAAATCTCTATATGCTGTTCATAATTGCTTGTGGCATGTTGTAGCCGATAAGCCCGACGCATTAATCCTCGACTTCTTTGCCGGCTCAGGAACGACCCTCCACGCTGTGAATCTCCTCAACGCAGAAGACTCCGGGCATCGCCGCTGCATAATGGTAACGAACAATGAAGTGTCAGAAGCAGAAGCGCGGACTCTCACGGAAAAAGGCTTCTCACCTGGTACTCCTGAATGGGACTCACTCGGCATAGCGCGATATGTTACATGGCCGCGGACAGTCTGCGCGATAACCGGCCATGACATAAACGGGAATCCCCTCAAAGGCAGCTACACGGGCAGCGATATTCCCATGTCGGACGGCTTCAAGGCAAACGCAGTATTCTTCAGCTTGGGATTTCTCGACAAGGACTCTGTTGCGCTCGGCAGGAAATTCCGCGAGATTCTGCCGCTGCTGTGGCTTAAATCGGGCGCGTTCGGGAAATGTCCTGCGATTGATGACGGGGAGCTGCCTGCAATGCTGATACTTCCTGAGAATAAATTTGCGGTGCTTAATGATGAGTCGCTGTTCATGGAGTTTGAAGAGGCTGTGAACTCGTGCAGAGAAATTCAGACCGTCTTCATTGTTACGGATTACGACTCAGGCTTCAGGGCGATGGCGAGAAGCATTCACGCGGAGAGAAAATATCAGCTTTACCGTGATTATCTCGATAATTTCCGAATCAATCATCAAAGGAGCTGACACTATGATAATAGAGCTGTCCTCATTCCAGGCAAGAGCAGTAAGAGACCTTCACGGCCGTGCAGTTATGGCGCATGACAGTTACGGGAAATATCACGTCCCGCAGGTAATATCGCTTCAGGCACCGACAGGTTCGGGGAAAACGGTAATGCTTGCGGCGTTCATTGAGGATGTGTATTACGGCACGGAGGAATTTGCCGAACAGCCCGGCGCAATATTCGTGTGGCTCTCTGATTCACCCGCGCTCAATGAACAGTCAATGCGGAAGATAATACGCCATGCCGACAGAATCAGGCCTGGACAGTGCGAGATGATAAGCGATGAAAGTTTTGACAGAAGGACTCTTGATGACGGGCGAATATATTTCCTGAATACGCAGAAGATCGGCAAGTCTGGGAATCTGGTCAGGCATTCGGACATGAGGCAGCATACGATATGGGAGACAATCGAGAATACAGCGAACGAGAAGCCCGGGCAGCTTTACTTTGTGATAGACGAGGCGCACAGGGGTATGCAGGGAAGGGACGCAGGAAGAGCGACAACGATAATGCAGAAGTTCATCAAGGGAAGCCCTTCGGACGGATTATCGCCCGTGCCTGTGATAATCGGGATGAGCGCAACTGCCGCGAGGTTTGAGACACTTGTAGCGGGCAATACATCATCAACGCTGCATAAAGTTATAGTGAGTCCTGCTGACGTGAGATCTTCCGGCCTCCTGAAGGACAGAATAATAATCAATTACCCGCAGGATACATCGAGGCGCAACGACATGGCCGTTTTACATGCCGCGGCGGACGAATGGCGCGTGAAGTGTGAACACTGGAAGCAGTACACAGCCTCTCAGAACGAAGAAGACATAAAGCCTGTGCTGCTGATTCAGGTTTCGGCCGGGAGCGGGGACAAAGTATCATCGACAAATCTTGATGACGTTATAGCAAAGATAGAGGAGAGGCTCGGCGAACGTTTCCGCGAAAATGAAGTAGCGCATACATTCGGCGGAGCGGGTACTCTGACAATTAACGGTCTGAAAGTTCATCACGCTGACCCTGACAAAATTTCAGACGACATGAGAATATGTGTTGTACTCTTCAAGGAAAACCTTTCTACGGGATGGGACTGCCCGCGTGCTGAAACAATGATGTCATTCCGTCATGCAGAGGACGCAACGTACATAGCGCAGCTACTTGGGAGAATGATACGGACTCCTTTGCAGAGACATATTGAGGCTGATGACTCGCTGAATGAAGTAAGGCTGTTCCTGCCGTATTTTGACCGGGACACGGTGCAGGGGATTATTGACGGACTTCAGAGCGCGGAAGGCGGAGAAATTCCTGCTGACGTTGACGGAGAAGAGATTGGCGGAAGCGGTTATGTTATCTGGACGGCACATACTAAACCTAAACCGAATAACGAGACTCTTCCGGGACAAATAGAAATTGCGATTGACGAGAATTTGCCGGTTGCTGAAACTTTTACGGAGACTTCTGCAAGCGTAACAGCGACTCCCGCGCCGACAATGCCGAGTATCACACAGCCAGGCAAAAAGCCTTCAGAAGTTCCGCCCGCGCAGATTGATATTCCTGGCCTCACTCTTGACCGTTCAGCGGTAATCAAATTCATAAACGCACAGGGATATTTGACATACACAGTAAGAAACACGAGGGTGAACAGTTACTTGAAATCGCTTCTGAGTCTTTCGGG
>JAFRSL010000203.1 GCA_017427625.1 Synergistaceae bacterium
CCTTTAATGAGGCTCATTGCGTTTTTGATGCCCGCTTCAATTCCTCTTGAGCCATGCTGACATATTAGGTTGAGGATTGATTCAGAGTCGCTTGTTGTGTGGAAGATTACGCCCTCATCGGTTAGCATTTCACGGAGGCTCTCAGCGTTTACGAGATTACCGTTGTGAGCAAGTGCGATTTCACCGAGCCTGCAACTTGCCGCTAAAGGCTGTGCGCTTCTCTGTGAACCGTCTCCTGCTGTCGAGTATCTCACATGGCCGATTGCGATATTACCTGGCAATTTCCCGAAGTCGTAACCTCTGAAGACTTCCCCTGCAAGACCCAAGTCCTTGCGAATCTCGATCTTTCCGGCTGAATTTGCGGCGATACCTGCGCTTTCCTGACCGCGATGCTGTAGCGCGTAAAGTCCATAGTAAACCAGATGAGAAGCATTACTGCCCTCATCGTTCAAATATACGCCAATCACTCCGCATTCCTCGTGTAATTCGTCAGCCATCTATCGTGAGCCCGTTATGCGCCTGAACATTTCCTGATATGCTTCCTCGACTCCGCCCATGTCTCTGCGGAACCTGTCCTTGTCGAGCTTCTCGTTTGTCTTTGCGTCCCAGAAACGGCAGGTGTCAGGAGAAATTTCGTCGGCAAGAATTATCGTACCATCAGGCAAACGTCCGGCTTCAATCTTGAAATCAACCAGCTTGACCCCAATGCCCGCGAAAAATTCCTTAAGGACATCGTTGACCTTGTAGGCGAGTGTGCGAATTTCATCGAGTTCCTTCTCTGTCGCAACACCGAGAGCGATGATGTGGCTGTCATTGATGAGGGGGTCATTGAGTTCGTCATTCTTGAGTGAAAATTCGAGTGTCGGGCATTTCAGGGCTGTACCTTCTGCAACGCCGTAACGCTTCGAGAATGAACCTGCGGCTGTATTCCTGATGATGATTTCGAGCGGGACAATCTCGACTGCTTTGACGACCGTCTCCCTATCACTGAGCTGCTCGACGAAGTGGGTTTTCACGCCATGCTTTTCGAGGAGCTGGAACATGAGGTTGCTCATCTTGTTATTGATTACGCCTTTGCCTGAGATTGTGCCATGCTTGAGGCCGTTGAAGGCTGTAGCATCGTCCTTGTATTCTACGATGTAATACGCAGGATCAGAGGTTGCGTAGACTTTCTTAGCCTTGCCCTCGTAGAGTTGTTCAAGTTTCTTGATGTCCATGATGAAAATTCCTTCCCGTATGAAATGCGAATATTATAACTCGTCGTAAAAGTCTTTTCGCTTCCAATACCACAAAGCCATAGCCAGCCCACCGAAAACGAACCCAGCCCCTAATCCGCCTACAACATAATCAAGTCTCACGCTCTCGCCGAAAAGCGAACGCCCGTAACCTGCCAGAGCATAACCGAAAGAAATCAGGCATAGAAGAGAGAGAGTTGTTATGAATAAACGCATAGAAAATTTCGCCACCTTTGATAAAATATATACAAGTTTACACCGAGACTTAATCATATTCCACATGAAAGGAGTTTTTTGGAATGCAGAAATTTTTGAAAGCATTGAGTGTTTCAGTAACGCTGATTCTTCTGTTCACAGTCTCAGCGTTTGCGGCAGAAATTGGCGAACCGACCTTCGAGCCATATTCCCCTGCGTATCTCGAATGGCTGAAGCAGCACGAGAACGATTCAGCTTCTCCGCCGCTCTTGAAATCCGGCGCAGGCGAAACGTATTCCACAGGCTACATCCCCTTCCACATTGACCTATCCTATCTCGACGACAATCCACCAATCGAGACGAACGACTCACCTGTCCCTTTACTGAAGGACACAGCAATACCATCGAAGTATGACCTCCGCGACGTGAACGGCAATAGCTACGTAACGAGCGTGAAGAATCAGAATCCTTACGGTACTTGCTGGGCGCATGCTTCAATCGGGGCAATAGAATCGAACTTGCTCATGAAGGGACTCGGTACTTATGATTTGTCGGAGATGCATCTTGCATGGTTCACGTTCAAGAACAGCGATCCGTCAAAAAGGTTCGGGAACTACAAAGATTCAAGCCTAGAAACTGTCCTGCAACTTGGCGGAAACGCATTCTACCCTACCGCGCTATTCTCCAGACTTTCAGGGCCTACTACAGAGGCTGAAGCACCGTACCCGACACAACCCTCGAAGGCAAACCCTGACGATTACACTATGGCGGTAAGACTGCGGGAAGTCTACTACCTTGCGATGAATGACGGCACAATCAACGTGAACTCACCAACAACAAACCGCGACATTGTGAAACGCCGAATCATGGAGAATGGCTCTGTCATGGCGAGCTATTACAGTGTTGCCTCAGCATACAAGAAGACTGCCTCAAACGGAACGAGCTACTACTACAGTTCTTCAAGCACGAATCACGCTGTCCAGATAGTCGGCTGGGACGACAGTTACTCACGCAGTAATTTTTCACCCAATCCAGGCGTTGACGGGGCATGGCTCATCAAGAACTCGTGGGGTGAAAGTTTCGGGGACAGCGGATATTTCTGGATGTCATACGCACAGTATCTCACAGACGGAACAGCGTTCATTGTCGAGAAGGCTGACCCTGACATGAAGGTCTACGATTACTCACCATTGGGCTGGATCTCGACTTGGGGCTGGATCGGCACTTCAGAGATGCACACTGCAAATGTCTTCAAATCCGAGAGGGACAACGAGAAGCTAACGGAAGTCGGTTTCTACACGCATGACAATAATCTGCCCTACACCGTAAAGATTTACACGGGAATGTCCTCGATGCCCTCATCAAGCCCCATAAACGGAAGTCCTGCACTAACTATGTCAGGAACTATGACCTATGCGGGCTGGCACACATTAACACTAAGCAGTCCCGTTAATCTCACAAAGGGGCAGTATTTCTCTGTCGTAGTAACTTACACTAATCACTCAAAAGCTCCGGTTGAGCGGAACGGCGGAATGGCTAGTACTGCTACGATTGAAGACGGCAGCTTCTTCTCGTACAACGGCTCATATTGGGAGACAGGCAAGAGCAACAACGTCAACGCCACAATCAAGGCCTACACAGTAACAGGCTCTTCAAGCACAGGGACAGCCCCGGCAATCTCAACGGCCTCGCTCCCGAGCGGCAAGGTCAACGAGGCATACAGCGCAACTCTTGAGGCAACAGGCACAGCTTCGATAACGTGGTCGGTAAGTTCTGGAAGCCTTCCGTCAGGATTGAGCCTAAACTCATCAACAGGTGTGATTTCTGGTACACCGACAAGTTCAGGAAGCTACACATTCTCAGTGAAAGCAACGAACAGTTACGGCTCTGACACAAAGAGCTACACGCTGACCGTGAATGCCAGCACAGGAGTACCACCTACGATAATAACGTCCTCACTTCTCGACGGAAAAGTAGGTGAGAGATACAGTGCGGGAGTTTCA
>JAFRSL010000204.1 GCA_017427625.1 Synergistaceae bacterium
AAATTACAGCATTACACTCACGACATAGTTGAAGCCGGCGCAAAGCAAAACGCTCACAGGTACAGCCAAGAAAAGCAGTCGGTTAAAGAGGCTGACCCTTTCGTCTTCCTTCCCGCATGATGCCATTATGAGACTTCCGCCGGACGAGAACGGACTGATCGCACTGCTCTGTGCCCCCAAGACCGTGCAGGCGAAGAGAGCCTCAGCACTAAGCCCAGTCGATGCCGCAAGTGCAGGTATAAGCGGGAAAAGTGCAGGAGCAACTACGCCGGTCGTCGAGCTGAAGAATGACATGAACGCCGCAACAACACTGAATGCCACAGGAACCAGCGCAACAGCAACATTCGAGCCTATCCACGATGAAAGCGCGTCAATCGTTCCGGCCTTAACAGCAACAGCGATGAGCATTCCAGCTCCGGCGATCATTATGATTGTGTTCCAAGGGACGCGGGCGACGGCTTCTTTCTGCGGGGCAAGTTTCATCATAAGTGCTATAACCGCGAAGATTATCCCCACAAGTCCGACATCTATCTTGCTGTTCAGCATGGCTATCGTCTTGTTGCCGGGCATTATGCTTTTCATGATTGGGAATATCAGGAGTACAACCATCATCATGATCATTAGCGTGAACGTCTGACGCTGCTTTTTGTCGAACGGCTCAGGTTTTGCGAACGTTACGCCCTTCCCGATGTGCCAGTTCGAGGGAAGCCCGAAACGGAACACCGCAATGATTATCAGCGAGAATATTACCGCGAGGATAAATATCTTCATCTCCATGTTGAAGCTATCGACCGCCTGAAGCTCCTTGTGTGCCTCGTATGCACTGTCAGAAAGTCCCCTGAATATTACGCCGAGATTCGATGTCGGGAAGTTTCCGCCCGCCAACGCACCGCAGTTAATTGCGACTCCTCCGGTCAGCTTGTCCATGTGAGCCTCCTCGCATATTACGAGGGTTATAGGTGCCATGAACGCCATAACCGTGAAGAATGTAGCTCCCATTATCGAGAGTATCACAGCAACGATGAACAGCGCGAACGGAAGAAGTCCGGGAAATTTCCGGCATGAATATAGCAGAGAGCCGGAAAGTTTTTCGAGTGTCCCGTTAATCGCTGCGAAGTTGTAGAACAGCGACACCGACAGTATCACGAACATCGTGTTGACCGGCCAGAAGCCTATTACCTGCGCGGGTCTCAATCCCATAACGAAGCACCCTATTATGTACGCGAAGACCATGCAGAATAGTCCCGTGTTTATTCCTGTCTTGTAGCCGAGAATTATTGCCAGCGCTATGCAGGCTACGATTATGAGGCTCAATGTTCCGCCCGTCATGATTATTCACCCTCCTTTATGCCGAGAAGCTCATACGGTATCGTCCGAGTCATGTGGTATATATGCTCCTCCGGTATCCCGTTGTCCGCAAGGTACTGCATGTACTCCTTGAGTGCGATTTCCCAGTGGGGATTTTCCGTTTGACCGCCGTCAGTGTCTACCATGACATTCTTGTAGCCTACCTTCTTGATGATTTCGAGGTTGTCGGGAAGGTTGGACTTGTATTTTCCTCCGCCCATGTTCTGAGCATAACAGCGTTCGAGGATAACATCGTAATCCTTGACGATTTTCACTTGGTCATCGTGGGACATTCCGACGATCCACCATTCTGGGTGAGTGAGAACTATCTTCTTGACACCCGCATTCCTCGCCGCCTCAATCACAACGAAGGCTTCCTCCGGCGATACGTGGGCGGTTCCGAGAACAGCGTCATAGTCCTTCACCATTCGGAAAACCTCAAGAAGCATCGGTACGACCTTCCAGCCTGAGACAATATCGACTCCTGACGCGGGGTCTTTCCCCATTTTGCGGATATGGTTCTTTGCAGACTGAGTTGGAAGCCATACGACTTTAGCACCGAGCTTCAAGGCAGTCTCAACCGCTGAAGGATTTATCCCGCCTATGACCCTGTTCATTGTAACAGAGCCGTACATCGTGAAGCCCGTATTCTCCCCGTGAAAGCGTCTGACATATTCATTCGTGAGATACGCCCTGTTCGCTGTGAAACCTTGATGCGATTTTATGACGATTGCGCGTGCACCGACTCTTATTGCGGCGTCGGCAAGCTCAAAATCGTTGTAAGCACGAAGACGCAAATCAGGATTCGTGTGAACGTGCATATCGCATACGCCTTTCAATGATACTTCTGACATTGCTTTACCCTCCCGTGTTATGTTTTTTGGAATTGGGCGTATTATAATCACAAACAGCTATCACCGAAAGAGAAAATTTCTGTTACCATACATCACAAAAACTGATTGCGAGGTTACGAGTTGGACATCAAGGAACTGAATTACATTGTTGCGATTGCTGAGGAAGGAAGTATCTCAAAGGCTGCGGAACGTCTCTTTATGGCACAGTCAGGATTGAGCCAGTTCCTTCAAATACTCGAACACGAAGTAGGCAGCAAATTATTCATAAGGACGTCAAAAGGTGTAAGACCTACGGAAGCGGGAAGGCTCATGATTGAGTACGCCTACAGGGAATTATCCGAGTATCACCGCGTAAGGGACGAAATTCAGGACGTGAACAACCTCAAGGGCGGCCGCGTAATTATGGGGATAAGCACGTTCAGGGGGACGTTCTTAATGCCGCCGGTGCTTGAGGCTTTCGGGCGGGAATTTCCGGGTATCCATGTCGTGATCGTCGAGGCAAATTCTATGGCACTCGAAGGAATGCTGAAGAACGGCACGATAGATGTTGCGCTGATTATACTTCCGGCAAAGATATTGAAACCCGGTGATGCCGAGTTCGTAATGCGTGATGAGATTTGCATTGTGGCAGGAAAGAATCACCCTGTTCTGAAATATTCGCGTCCATCGCCTCCTCACTCAAAGTCAGCAATCGAGAAGTACATCGACCTCAGAGACACGATAGAGTTTGAATACTTACTCAGCGATTACGATACTATTCTTGGGCGCGAAAGCAGAAGGATTTTCCGTGAACATGACCTAATCCCGAAAGTTTACAACGAGAAACTCACGGCGTTCATGGCCGCGTCAATGGGAGCTGCGGGGCTTGGGATTGCGTTCACGTACTACTGCGCTAAGAGGGCCTACCCTGACGCTGAATTTCTCTCGCTTGGTGAGGAAGGGACGCTTGTTGACTTGGGTGTTTGCCTCGCTCCGGGACGCTATCACTCAAAGGCGGCAATCGCTCTCAGGGATACGATGTTCCGGGTTCTTGGCGGAAAAACGCTTCCTACTCTGCTATAATTCAGCCATCAAATAGAACCCAATGATGCTTTTCAAACAAAGGAGACTCTTAAAATGGCGGTACCGAAATATCACGAATTCTTCCCTGTAATCCTTACTTTTTTGGGAGATGGCCAGCAACACACGCTAAAGGAGATTCGCTCATATTGTTCTGATTTCTTTAACTTATCGGGAGAAGACAGAATTGCAGCAACCCAAAGTGGACATAACTTGGTTTTTGACCGCATCGGATGGGCAAAAGCTTATTTGAAAAAAGCAGGCCTAATAGATATACCAGTTCGTGCCACTTGCATGATAACCGAACTTGGGAAACAGACGCTGGAAAAAGGTGCTGATTGCCTGACTTTGGAATATGTTCATCAGCTTCAGGAAAAGAAGAGCGACATGCTCCCTGCTCCTGCTCAAGAAACAGTTTTCACACCAGACGCTCAGAGTCCTATGGAAGCAATCGACTATGCGATGGCACAGCTAAAATCAGAACTTGCGGATGACCTTTTGGCAGAAATCTCGAAAATGAATGAGTATGATTTTGAGAAGCTTGTTGTGGATCTTCTGGTGAAAATAGGATATGGGAAGCCCGAACAGAACAGCGATGCAGTAACGAAAAAATCTGGCGATGAGGGCGTTGATGGTATCGTTAAAGCTGACCGGCTTGGCTTCGATGCTGTTTATGTCCAAGCCAAGAAATGGAAAGAGAGTTCCTACATAGGCAGGCCAGAGGTACAAAAGTTCCTGGGCGCACTTGTTGGTCAAGGTGCAACAAAAGGATTGTTCATAACAACAGGTCAGTTTACCAGCGGAGCAACTGATTTTGTAAAGAAGCAGCTGAACCATAAAATTGTCCTCATCGACGGGAAACAGCTTGCTGAACTTATGATTGAGTATGGACTTGGAGTGACTACCGTTGATACGCTGAAGATCCAGCGCGTTGATACGGATTATTTTAGTGCGGACGATTAAAGCCCCGTCTGCTATAATTCAGTCATCTCATATTGGAGGGAGATTCGATTCATGTTCAACGGCGAGGACTTCATCACCGCAAAAGGCGTAACCCTCTCCCGCGAAATCTCAGGCGAAAGTAACTTGTGGGTGCGTCTTTTCCTTGAGGGTGAAGGGGTCGTCAGCCTCCGCTCAATGAACTTCAAGGGCGACTCTGAGCCGTTCGTATGGGCAATCTACCACTTTCAAAAAAATTCCAAGAACGCAAAGTATTACGTCAGAGATATTGATGTTAAAGATGACATGCTCGCGCTGAGACGAAGCCGCGAAACCATAAGTACAGCCTTCAAGTGGGCAGAGTTACTCGAAAAATTCATGCCTCACGAGCAGCCCGATGATGAACTTCTCGGAAATCTCTACTGGAACATGAAGCTCTTGACTCAACCATCAGTGCCGTATTATGTTCCTGATTGGCGGTTCTTGTGGCAATGGATTGAGTTGTGGGGACTCGCTCCTGATATTGTGGATTTTCATGCGTCAAATAACTTCAACAATGACGAAATTTCTCTCTTGGTTCAAACGTCAAGCCTTAACTCGAAAGGGGTAATCAAGCTGTTCAACAGTCCTATAAATTCTAACGTCCGCGAAAATACTTTCACCATAGCCGCAGAGCTCGCCGTAAAATTCCTCCGTCAAATATGAAGCGAATATCACAAATCGCACCCCTCAATTCTCAGGCCATGAGGGAAGCGCAGGAAATTCAATCCACGCTCGTAAAGCCCGCCGGAAGTCTCGGAGAACTCGAACGCCTAACAGTCCAGCTCGCAGGAATCACAGGCAATCCGCGAAACACAGTCCCACGAAAAGTAATATGCCTCTTCGGTTCGGATCACGGAATATATGACGAGGGAGTCTGTTCTTCGCCGCAGGATTTCACGCGGAAATTGATGGAGGTTTACGCAAGCAGCCAGAACGGAGGGATTAACGTTCTCGCACGTCAGGCAGGCGCGGAGCTGAGGGTCTACGACTTAGGTGTTAAGGGTCTCGGTGAGCATGAGAACATAATCACCCGAAAATTCCTCCCCAATGGAACGGCTGACTTCCTCCACGCTCGCGCAATGAGTCCTGAGACTGTGAGGGCTGTAATATCGTTCGGGATTGACCTTGTTCGAGACATGAAAGCTGAGGGCGTTGGCCTGATCGGTACGGGCGAGGTCGGAATGGGCAACACTTCTCCCGCGTGTGCGTGTATCATGGCCGGGCTGAAATCCCGTGATGACTCACTTGTCGGGCGCGGCGCAGGACTCTCGGACGAGGCATTTTTACGGAAGAAGAACGTCATACTTTCCGCGCTTGAATTTCATTCGCCGAACCTCACCGACTCCGTGAACATTCTCTCATGCGTCGGCGGTCTCGACATTGCCGCGATGACTGGGGTATTTCTCGGAGGCGCGATTTACCGCATTCCTGTTCTTGTCGACGGTGTAATCTCAGTTGCAGGCGCATTGATGGCATATATGATTGAGCCACTCACATTGGGATACATGATTGCTTCACATGAGTCAGCTGAACCTGCGTATGCCCGCGCGGCTGAGGCAATGAATCTTTCAGCTCCCTTGAAACTAGGAATGAGACTCGGTGAGGGCACGGGCTGTGCAATAATGATGCAGATAATTGATGACGCACTCGCTATAATAAACACGATGGGAAAGTTTCAGGAAATATTATGACAGGAGAATGATAATCATGAAGGAAATTCTTGTAGTCGATTGCCAGTACGATTTTATTGACGGAACATTAGCTTGCGGACACGCTGAAGAGGCCGTGAAGAACATCGTCAAGTTCATCAACGACAACCCTGACGCAAAGGTCTACTATTCTGCCGACAACCACAGCCCAAAGCATTGCAGTTACATTCCCAACGGCGGAACATGGCCGGTACACTGTCAGGCAGGAACTCACGGCGCGGAGATTCACTCATCGTTCACCAGCGACATCAAGAACCCTTCACAGCGTCCCAATGATGAGACGGTATACTACAAGGGCGAGAATGACGGTGTGGAAGAATACTCAGCGTTCGAGGCAAAGAACAAGGCAGGAAAGAAGCTCTGTGATGAAATCGGAGGCGGCCTCATCGTCTGCGGAATTGCGAGCGAGTTCTGCGTCCGTGAGAGCGTCTTGGCACTCTTGAAGTCAGGCCGTGAAGTCGGAGTTCCTGAGGACATGCTTGCATGGGTTGACGAGGAGAATCACCGCAAAAATCTCGCTGAGCTTTCAAAAATGGGAGTAAAGATTATATGATTACAACTGTCATATTCGATGTCGGGAATGTCCTCGTTGATTTTGACTGGGAGGGCTTCATTCACCGAATGTTTCCCGGACGCGAGGAACTTATCGCCGAACTTGACGTAGCTGTCTGGGGAAGCGGGCGGTGGGACAGGCTTGACGCAGGCGATGACCCCGAAGAAGTCTTCGCCTCAATAATCGCGTACTCCCCTTCGCACGAGAAGGAGCTCCGGAAAGTCTTCGCGAACGTCGGCCAAACTCTCAGAAAACGCGAGGCCACACCTACATGGCTAAAGGATCTCAAATCGAGGGGGTATAGACTTTTATACCTGTCGAATTACTCGCACTATGTCATGAACTGCAACCCTGATGTTCTGGACTTCCTTCCGTTGATGGACGGAG
This sequence comes from Synergistaceae bacterium, assembly GCA_017427625.1. GTDB lineage: Bacteria > Synergistota > Synergistia > Synergistales > Aminobacteriaceae > JAFUXM01. The sequence goes on from JAFRSL010000204.1 coordinate 6,891, forward strand.
GGATATTCTCATGCGACGTGAAACTCATAAAGCCCGACCAAAGAATCTACGAGGCACTTGCGGAGAAATACAGCCTCAAACCGTCCGAGTGCGTATTCATTGACGACTTGGAACGAAACGTTAAGGCTGGAAGGGATTTCGGTTTTCAAGCGATACAGTTCGGGACGTTACAGCAGACGCAAAGGGATTTAGAGGCATTATTACAGGAGGCGTAAAAGTGAAAAGCATACGTACTAATTTGTGGATAACGGGCGGAATATTGATCGCTGTCGGCGCGCTGATGATGCGTTATCCGATTGAGGCGATAATGTCAGCGGGAATAATTCTCGGAATCGGCATCATTGCGTCGGGGATAAATCATGTTTCGGGGTGGTATTTCTTCGGGCTGAGAAGATTTCTCGTGATGGGGATCATTGACATCATAGCGGGGCTGATTATGGTGATTCAGCCGGGAATTTCGGCGTTCGTTCTCCCGTTTGTGATTGGGCTTTGGCTATTTTCGGAAGGAATTTCGAGGACTTGCGCGGCGTTCTGGCTTGGTGGAGCGGGAGTGCAATGCTGGTGGTTCGTACTGATTGGCGGGCTTGCGATGATGCTGTTCGCAGTGATGATGTTCGTTTCGCCGTTGAGCAGTACGTTCTCGGTGATGATGATTCTTTCGGGGGTGCTTATTGCGTCGGGAGTGCTTGCGATTGTCGAGGGCTTAGTGATTTCGCGCTGAGATTTTGGAAGAATGGCCGTCCCTCGTGAATAGGGGGACGGTTTTTTTGTTAGCGGAGAAGTATTTTTACCCGGTTCGTATACCCTTCAGACTCTTCGGCAGCATATTGAATCTCTGACGTTTCAGCCTTAAGGAGCGAATACGATAACTTGTTCTCAGACTCTTCAGGACTCATGGCCTTCCCGTCGTACCTGACATCGAAGCATATCTCATCGTTCTCCTCAGAGTACTCAATCACGGAATCAATCCTCCTGACTTCCGGCGAGGGCAGAAGAATTTGCAGCAAAAGCTCCTCAAATGCAAGCTGAAGTTTGTTGCTCAAGTTACCGGCGATCATATTCTTCCGGCAGAACGTATCAATCCCCGAAACAGCTCCGGGAAAATCAAACGTCTTTCCTTCGACAGTAACCTCGAAGACTTTGAGCCTCCGTATGAATCTCCGAGTGTTCCCGCGCTTTGGTGCCGTGAAAATCTCATCGGGCGTACCTTCCTCGTAGATTCCGCCTTCGTCCATGTAGAATACCCTGTTGCATATCGCCCGTGCAAAGTTCATCTCGTGCGTAACGATCATCATGGTCTTTCCCGAACCCGCAAGCTTCCTTATGACCGCCTGAACCTCACCCACCATCGTGGGGTCTAACGCGCTTGTCGGCTCATCAAGGAGTATGACATCGGGATTCATTGCGAGAGTCCTGGCGATTGCGATTCGCTGCTTCTGACCGCCCGATAGCTGGTCGGGGTAATTCAGGTACTTGTCGGGAAGGCCAACCATTTGGAGGAGTTCCATTCCCTTGTCGTAAGCTGACTGCCTGGTCTCACCTTTGAGCTTTACGGGTGAGAGCATGACATTCTCTATGACTGTGAGATGCCCGAAAAGGTTGAACTGCTGGAAGACCATTCCCATTTTCTGCCTTACTTTGTGAATGTTGCACGAAGGGCTTGTGATTTCCTCGTCGCCGAAGAATATCTTTCCGCCGTCAGGGCGTTCAAGGAGATTTATGCACCTGAGAAGCGTAGATTTTCCTGTTCCCGAAGGCCCTATCACAGAGATAATATCGCCGTCGTTGACTTCAGCGTTTACGTCTTTAAGCGGCGTTGCGTTTGGGTAAACTTTTCTGACATGCTCAAGCCTGATCATAAAATTGATGTCTCCTTCTGTCTTGATGCCGTTACAGAAAACTCATAAAAAGTTATAAAGCTAACTCTTATGTTTCTTTCCTCATTCATCGCGTCCGCTTTCACGATGTTCTGCTACTTGCGTTTGGTCTAACGCTCCAGAGGCTTCAATTCCCCGCTAACGTACGGGTACACATCAATAGTTTCCTGTCAGTGATCTACTATTGATTTGCCATATTTATACAAATTCACACTAGCGTTAAGATCTCGGTCTATCACAGTTCCGCAATGTTCACAGCGGTATATCCTGTCTGACAGTTTCAAGTCGCTCTTCTTATGCCCGCAGACTGAACATAATTTGCTCGACGCATAAAACCTGTCTG
>JAFRSL010000205.1 GCA_017427625.1 Synergistaceae bacterium
GACTGTAACCTTAGTGTCAGGTTCACCGCGAAGTTTCTGCACTACTTTGTCAGATGTCCAGCCTATAACGACCTCGTTGTCGACCTTCACGATCTGGTCCTTCGGTTTCAAGCCTGCACGTTCAGCGGGAGAGTCCTCCATAGGGCTAATGACTAGGATTTGACCGTCCCTGTCTCCTATGTACATTCCCAGTCCGCCGTATTTCCCCTCAAGCTCGATTTCGTCGTCCTTCAATTGCTGGGGAGTTACGAAGCGAGTGTAGGGATCCTTCCATGCCTCGACCATTCCGCGAGCAGCACCGTGAAGGAGATCGTCATCGTTTGCGGGCTTCTTGTCTGCGTCAACCTGATAGCTCTCGATGATGTAGCGTACTTGACGCAAAAGCCACAGTGAGCGGACGTTGAAGGGTGATATTCGGTTGAAGTCTGCTTCGGAAAAGTCGGCGGATTGCGCCCTGTAGCCGTAAAGGAATCCCGTTAATGCTAATGCCGTTATGATAAGTATATAAAGCCTCTTATGGTTTGCCAAAGTTACACCTTCTTTTTCTGAATACGGAGAATTATACCGCATCATCTCCGCAAATAACTCATAGGATTAACTGCACTTCCGCCGCGACGAACCTCAAAATGAAGCCCGTACTCAGCATCAGTTCCAGTGTTGCCCACACGCCCTATTACCGTTCCTGTGTTCACGTTTGCACCCTCACGAACAGTCGTGCCGCTCAAGTGCGCATAAACAGTCGATAAATCCCCGCCATGATCTATGATTACGACCTGACCAAGTCCGCGCAGCCAGCCCTGATATAGAACCTCGCCAGGCCCAGCCGCTTTTACGGGAGTCCCTGATGAAGCAGCGATGTCGATTCCAGAGTTGAATATCTTGGTCTTGAAAGTCGGGTGAACACGCGAGCCGTACTGCATCGTTACCGTGCCATTGACCGGCCATGCGAGGGACTTCACGTTTCCTTTCGGTGCTGACGTGCTGGTCTGAACCGGGACAGTTGCTTTTGAGCCTCCGACATTCGACTGCTTTCCGCCCGATTTCGCGGGGGTAACTTTGACGGTTGAGGCACGCTTCTTCTTCTGGCTCATGAGGTTTGTGATTTTGCTTCCGACGGCTTTCTGGGCACGCTCAAGCTCCTTTGCCGCCGACTCAGCTTTCTTCTGCTCGCTCTGAACGTTCCTCAGGAGGGTATCAGTCTTCTTGACCGCGCTGTCGAACTCCTCACGCTTCTTCTTGAGTTCGTCCGTCTGACGCGCTATCTGCGACTTGTTGGCCTCAAGTTTCGTCCTCGCCTCCGTAAGTTCACGCTCCCTCGCGTTAAGCTCCTCGAACATCGCAATATCACGGCGCGCAAACATGTTCAGCATATACGCCGTGTTGACAGCCTCATGTGGCCCTCCCGCGCTCATTATCACGCTTATGCTGTTCTCGTCAGGGGTGAACTTGTAGAGCTCCGCAAGCCTTCCCCGAAGCATAGTGAGTATGTGATTCATCGACTCGTTCACGCGGACTATGCTCTTGTTCAATTCCGTGACAGAAGCCTGCAATCTCGAGTTCTCCTGCTCAAGATCATTCATTCGGGACTGAGACTCGTTAGCGTTCTTCTTGAGGCGCGACAACTGACTAAGCAGCGATTTCGACTCCTTCGATTTCTGACGGGCAATCGCGTTGTACTGCTCAATCTTCTTCTTCATGTCGTTCTGATTCTTCTGCTGAGTTTTAATTTGACGGTCAATGTTGGCAGCGTTCAGCAAAAGAATCACAGCAAGCAATAAAAGTAACCTTCTCATTCTCACTCCCCCTTAACGTTTGAGATACCTGATAGGGTCAGCCGGAGTACCGTAGACTCTCACCTCGAAATGAAGGTGGTAGCCCGTAACGTTCCCCGTCCTTCCAACACGCGCGATGTTAGCCCCAGCTTTGACGATCTGTCCCTCGTGAACTAAGCTCGCCGACAAGTGTGCGTAAAGTGTCGAGAAGCCACGCCCGGGATCGATGACAACGACACGACCGTAGCCCCGCAACCAACCATTGTAGATTACCTCACCGGGTGCAGCAGTTTTGACTGGAGTTCCATTCGGGGAAGCAATGTCAATTCCGGCGTGGAGGATTTTGCGCTTCAAGATTGGGTGTATCCTGTAACCGAAAGGACTCGACATAGCCCCGCGAACAGGCCAGTCGAATTTTGAGCCTTTCCCCGTCGCGGGAATGAATGCTCTTGCGCGCTTCCTCTGAAGTTCCGCAATCATGGCACCGGCGGCTTTCTGCGCTTCCTCAGCTTCAAGAGCTGCCTTCTCAGCGAGTGCCTTCTGCCTTTGCAGCGACGTTATGAAACGGTTTGTGTCCTTTATGCTCTGCTTGTACTTGTCGCGCTGTGTCTGGACTGCCTCGCTCTTCTCCCTTAATCGCGCCTGATGATCGTCCATCGTCCTGCGTGATAAGTCCATGTTCTGAACTTTCTCCTGCAGCTGCGACAATATAGCCTCGTCGCGGTCGTTCATGCACTTCAGGAGGTAGGCATTCTCGACGGCTTCAAAGACCGAACGTGAAGCGAAAAGCGTCCTCATTCTTCCAGCGTCGCCGTACTTGTACATGTCAACAAGACGCTCGCTCATTTTGTGCGAAAGCTCATCAATCTTCACCTGCTCTTCCCTCATGTAGACATCGAGAACATCAATATTCTCCTGAATCTTCTCACTCTGAAGTTCAAGAACCGTAAGCTCCTGCCTCGCAACGCTCTCATCCTGCTGTAAAGTGTTGACCTTCGTCAGCAAACCTTCAACCTTCGCGCCCATCTTCTTTATCTGCTCACGGTAAGCCTTGACCTGTTTTGCGAGGTCTGAACGCTTCTTCTCCTCAGCGGCTATCTGTGAGTCGATGCTGCCTTTGGGCTTTGGGGCTGACTTCTTTGCGGCAGCAGGGACGATCACGAGTATTACGAGGAGGATTAGTGCTGAAATTTTCCTGTTCATTCCGGCCTCGTTATGGAGTTGATGAATCTTGCGACAACAAGGTAACTGCATACCCACCCCAACGTCGCGCCGAATCCAGCCAACAATCCGCAGAAACGCCAGATTACCGCTCTGTCAGTGATGATGATGTTCGTCAGCAACGGCAAATTCTCGCGTATAAGCTCAATTCCCGGGAAGTACGCGCCGATTATCCCAGCACCCGCTATCAACGCCCCGAAGAACGCAAGCATAGTCCCTTCAAGGACGAACGGTGTCGCAATATATGCCCGTGTCGCGCCGACGAGATACATTATGCCGATTTCCTCACGCCTCGAATAAAGCGAGATGTGAATCGTGTTGTATACGACGAGCGCAGTGATAACGACCGCAAGAATGAACATGACTAACGCTATTCGCGACGAGATCCTTGAGAGTGCCGAAATCCTCCGCACAACAAGACCCGCGTACACAACGTCCTCAACCTCCGGCATCGCTTTCAACGCTTCGACTAAAGGCTCAACGTCCTGTGCACTGTTGACGTGAATCTCGAAGTTCCAAGGGATTGGATTGTCGCCGAGCATCTCAAGGGCGCGGGACTGACTGCCCATTTTCTGCTGTAACTTTGCGAGCGATTCGGACGGTGAGAACGTCTTTATGCTGTAGACGTATTCGAGGCTCTGAATCTTCCGCGCTATTGCCTCAACATCGAGAGTGTTGTCCTTCACCAAGTACGCCTGAACTGCAAGCTCCGACTCCAATCGTGAGAGGAGATTTTCGAGGTTCAGCGACAGAAGCGTCGTTACTCCGAGGATCCAGAGCATTACGCCGGCGGTTATGAGTGTGAGAAGTCCGAGTACCCAGTGATGGACGATCAGCCTCCACGTGTCGCGGATTACGTAACGCAGCATAGTCATTCCGAATACAGACCTCCTTTCTCATCACGGACAAGCTTTCCGCCTTCAAGCTCTATGACTCGTTGACGGGAGGCGTTGACGATACCCTGATTGTGCGTCGACATTACGACCGTAACACCAGCCGCGTTAATCGCAAAAAGTATCTTCATGACATCGGCAGCCGTGTGAAAGTCAAGATTCCCCGTTGGTTCATCGGCAATGAAGAGTGAGGGTGAATTTGCGAGTGCGCGGGCTATTGCGACTCTCTGCTGTTCTCCGCCGGATAACTGCGCCGGCCTCATCGACCTTCTCCGCCACAAGCCGACCTGATTGATCACGTCCTTTGCTCTTTCTGCGACTAACCTTTTCGGGACTGACATAGCTTCCATAACAAACGCAATATTCTCGTAGACCGTCAAAGTTGGAATGAGCTTGAAATCTTGTGCAACTAGTCCGACATCCCGCCTGTAATACGGAATATCAGCTTTCCTCATTCGCTTGAGGTCATATCCTCCGACTGCTACGACTCCTCTTGAGGGTAAAATTTCGCGGGTAATGAGGCGTAATAGCGTTGACTTCCCAGAACCTGTCTGACCGATTACGTATACGAACTCGCCCTGCTCAATGCTCAGGTTAATGTCGACAAGGGCGGCAATATCAGGCTCAAATATTTTGCTTACCCCTGAAAATTGTACGTTCATTCTGTGATGTCCTCATCTCCTTTATATTTTGCGCGTTCTATCATGGCCTGCCTCGTCTCGTACTCACCCCATGACGCTAGAATAATATCATTAACGGACAACTTTCTGCGTTCACGAAGCTCGTTCCAAAGTTCGTGGCTGAAGTAAGCCCAAAGGAAGAATATAGTATCCCTCCGCCGTCCAAAGCGTCCAAGAACAAGCCATCCTGATACCTGATTATATACGACGATTGGCGAGGCATTCTGTGCGACCATTCGCTTCAGTTCAAGCTGTGAGAATGAGAGTGCTTCAAGTTCGGCAAGAGTCTCAGCGTCAGGCATCTCAAGAAGCGAGAACCACAATCTCATGTCATTCCCTGCCCTCGTGAAAATCTCAGGGCCAGCTTTCAGCCATGCTTTAAGGCGCGTCAAAGTCTCAAGCTCGCTCCTGTTCATGGCAAATCTCAACGCCCAATATGCTTTACGGAGCGTTGTGTTTTGTGAAATGGAACGGAGAAAGATTTTCTCGTCGAGATATTCCGCGCTCTCTGACATGAAGATTGGATAGTTGCGCATGAAAGTTCTGAGCATTAAGACGGCTCCTGTGTGATTACCCGGAGGCTCTGACATTGCGAATAATTCTTTTCGGAGGGTATTTACAGTTCCGGCACTGAGTATCGTAGGCTCTGATCCTTCGTTGATTAACGATATGCTCTGACTGTCGTAAAGAAAAACATTCTGCGGTGAAGTTCCCGGTTTACCGTCATAATATACCCATTCACTCCCGCGCTGTCCCAATAAATATTTGTTGTGCGGCAAAAGAAGCATAACTGAAGAATCGCCGGGCGGTGACGGCAACATTCCCACCGGCATATTTTCTGGAGGAAGCTCGGCTAGTGTTCCGTTAGACATCAATTCGAGCAGCAATTTTCATTTTCACCTCTCTGGCATTCTGGATATTATTTTGTACATTATATCTCACTGAGAAGAAGTCCGTGCCTTAATCCGTTAATGCTTACGGTACATGAGTCAGCATGAAGCACAGTCATAGCTGTGAAAACTATACATGCGCTCCCAAGAATCACATCAGCTCTCGACTTTGGGAGGCCGATAATGTTCTCGCGTTCACTGAGTGTGAGGGAGGAATACAGCCTGATCTGACGGACCACATCATTCTTTGTGAGGACAGTCCCGTGAAGTCTGGAAGGAATGAAATTCTCGCAGGCATTCTTGACACCCGCCATTGCAACCACTCCTCCGCCGACAGCGATAACGTCGAACTTTCCGTTTTTGCTGACCCTGAAACTTTCGATATGATTCTCTGTGAATAACCCGGCGACATAATTAACGGCCTCATCACACGATGCTTTGCTGACGGTTAAGTCGTTTGATGAGAAGAATCGCTCCGACAAATTCACCGCGCCTATTGGAACACTTACGACACGCCTCATATCATGTCCGAAGCCTGCGACAAACTCAGTGCTTCCTCCGCCTGTGTCAAACATTACAGCGTCGCCATCAATATTGAAACCGTCAAGCGCACCCCTCCATGAGTAACGAGCTTCTTCCTCGCCCGTAAGAACGTGAACATCGAGGCCACAAGTGTCTCTGACCATACTCACGAAGTCTGAAGAGTTTCCGGCTGTACGAAGAGCCATTGTTCCGGCAACGAAAATTTCCGCCCCAATGTTCCGCGCCCTTCGCACC